>NZ_NFHK01000032.1:0-30058 GCF_002161315.1 Faecalibacterium sp. An77 | reverse complement strand
AAGGAAAGGACCTTCCTTTGAACCTGTTTTGGGTCTCTATCTTTTTACACCATTAAGGAGGAAAAATTAACTATGAAGCTCAAGAAAATTGCTTCTCTGATGCTCGCTGGCGTTATGGCCATCAGCATGCTGGCTGGCTGCTCCAACAACGGCAGCAATGACAATAAGGGCGAGGAAACCGTTGAGACCGGTATTGTTGCTGCAGTCAACGATGCTCTGTCTAAGGAGACCAAGGAGATCATTACTTTTGCAGCAGACAGCACTGTTGATACTCAGCTGAAGGCTGCTCTGAACGCTGCAGGGGAAAAGGCAACGGATGAGCAGGTCCGTGCAAAGCTGGCAAGCATTATCGATGATAGCAAAGAGGTTTATGCTGCTAACATTGCTAATGTTCTGAATCCTACCCTCAGTAATGATGCTGATCCTCAGGAAGTTACTGGTGTCGCAGTTTTCAAGGCTACTGATAACTTGACCGAAGAGGCCTCTATGAAGAACCTGGTGGATCAGATTTCTACTCTGGTTGATGGTCATCTCAAGGCTAATAATGTTACTGCCACCACTTTTGTTGGTAGCAAAGCAACCAAGTACAGCTATGATACTGCTGCTGTCAGCATGGTGAAGGTTACTGCACTGGATGGCACCACCAACTACTATGCTGCTGTCGTTATCACTGTTACCGCTAGTGTGTACACTGTCTGATTTAAGGCCTTATACATCCGTCAGACACATTTTACTACTTATAACACCCCCAGTAGCACCATGACTGGGCGTGATGTAAGGGATCTCGGGCAAGAGACCGCCTGAGGTTCGGGTAAATAACCCATCCGATGTGGCGACAAAGGGGAATGTCTAACCAATATTCCTTCTGTTGTTGATCGCACCAAAACAAAAGAACTTTTGCGTCACGAAAGATAGGGTCCCTCTGCGAGGGCCGGCTCTCACGAGCTGGCCCTCGCATTGTTTGTTATACGGGGAAACATATAGAATAGAGAATGTACCCTGTGTTTCAACCCTTGGCTGCGCAGCCGAGGCAGAGCAGGGGCCGCTGTCCAAATTTTTAAGCGGACTGCATTCGGCTCAGAAAATTCAGGGTACCGCAAGAGGAAAGCCTGTAGGGCTGGGGGAAGTAAAAATCCCCGCTCCTATAAAAGGAGATGGTGATTTTTGATTTTGTAGAGCTTTTCTGCGGTTCAGAAAACCAGGTTTTGAGTTGGTTTGCATCGTACCCGGCCGCAGGCCGGACCTAACGTAAGCGCGGCATAGTCTGCAACCTTCACAAACGGCATAAAGAGCGGCTAGAGTTGATGGTACCCAGTAAAGCTTTTTGCCAAGCTTTTTCTCGAAAAAGCGGGGTGACAAAAAATAGATCAAAAATTTGTAGATTTTGCCTGTTGCGGAAGGTACAGAAATTGCAACATTTTTATGCTATACTTAAACAATAAAATCTTGGAATGAATCCCCAGCGGACCGCTCAGGCCCCAAACGGCATGAATGCAGCCGCGCATCAAAGGAGGGAATGCAGATGGGTGCAGCAGAAGAAAAGACCTGCCGCGGCCTTGTGCTGGCGGGCGGCGGAGCCCGGGGCAGCTACCAGGTGGGCGTGTGGCGCGCGCTGGATGAACTGGGCTGGACCGCCGATGTGGTCACCGGTACCAGTGTGGGCTGTCTCAACGGTGCCATGTATGTTTTGGACCAGTATGAGACGGCTCGGGATATGTGGCTGTCCATCCGCAGTTCTGACGTGATGGAACTGCCTGCGCCCGGCACCGGTTTGGGCGGTTTGGGGGAAGCGGTGCGGCAGTTTGTGGCCGAGGGCGGACTGGATGTCACCCCGCTGGAGGAAATTGTCAGCCGGGTTCTGGACGAAGAGGCCCTGCGGGCGTCGCCGGTGAAATTTGGACTGGTGACGGTGGAAAAACGGGGCCTGAAACCCCGGGAACTGAGCCTGGAAGAAATCCCCGTGGGCAAGGTGAAGGACTACCTGCTGGCGTCGTCGGCCTGTTTCCCGGCGCTGCGTGCCCGCAATATCGACGGAGTGGAATACCTGGACGGCGGTTATGCCGACAATATGCCCGCCGGCCTGGCGGCCCGGCTAGGGGCGGAAGAACTGGTCTGCGTGGACCTGGAAGGGGTGGGCATCACCAAACCCAACCGCACCGGCCTGCCCACCACCCTGATCCGCAGCCATTGGGAACTGGGGGATATCCTGCGGTTTGAACCCGATGTGGCCCGCCGGAATATTGAGCTGGGCTATTATGATACCATGCGGGCCTTTGGCCGCCTGCGGGGCGATGCGTATCCCATTTCCCTGGTGGGCAGCGCCGAGGCGGCGGCAGAGTTCCGGGGACGGTTTGACCCTCTGCGGGATCTGGTGAAAGACCGCTGGCCGGCGGCCCATATTCCCGCCGTGCTGGCTCTGGCCCTGGCCGACCTGCAGGATGAGCCGCTGGCTCCGCTGGAGGCCGCCGCCGAGGAGGCCGGCGTGGACCCCACCCAGCTGTATACGGTACAGTCTCTGGGAGAGGCCTTCCTGGCCGCCTGCGATGGGGAACGGCTGTCCACCTTTGACCCGCTGTTTGACGGGACCGGAAACGGCGCGCTGGCCGCCCGGGCCGCGCTGCTGCCGCATTTGTTTTTGCAAGCCCTTGTCCGCCGTGCGCTGACAGGGCCTCTTGTGCCGGAGGTGATCGCATGAAAAAATACCAGGGTGTGTCTGTTTCGTCCGGGCTGGTGCTGGGCCAGGTGAGCCTGATCAGCAAGAGCAACCGGGACAGAACCTCCATCAACCGCAATCCCCAGAACCCGGAAAAAGAGATGCAGCTGCTGGAAGATGCGATCCGCACCGCCCAGAGCGAACTGGAATCCATGGCCAACCGGGCGGATGCCAGCGAGCAGGCGATTTTCTGGTTTCAGAGCATGCTGCTGGAGGACGAGAGCTTTCTGAATGAGGTGCACTCCTATATCCAGGCGGGCACCGGCGCGGCCGAGGCCATGAACCGGGTGGGCCAGCGCTATGCCGACAAGCTCCTGGCCATGACCGACAACACTTATCTTCGGCTGCGCAATGTGGACATTCTGGACGCCACCCAGCGGGTCATCAATATTTTGTGCGACCGGCCCCGGATGCGCCTGACGCTGGACCATCCGGTGATTCTGGCCGCCGATCAGCTGATGCCCAGCGACCTGTTCAGCATCCCGGCGGGGATGATTTTGGGCATCATTACATCCGAGGGCAGCGCCCTCAGCCATGCGGCCATCATTGCCCGCGCCCGCAAAATTCCCAGCCTGGTGCAGGTGGGACGGGATTTCCTGGACGACTGCGACGGCCGTATTGTGGTGCTGGACGCCGACGAGGGGGTGTGCATTCTGGACCCTGACGCAGATACCCGCCAGCAGATGGTGGCCCGCATCTGTGCCGGCCAGCGGGAGGAGGAAGGCAATCTGGAAACTCCGCTGCAGGATATGCCCTGTACCACCCGGGACGGCACGCCCTTTGAGCTGCTGGCCAACTGCTTTGGCCCCGAGGACATCGACAGCGCCATCCAGTCGGGCGCAGCCGGCGTGGGCCTGCTGCGCAGCGACTATCAGATTCTGGCCGGCGATACCTTCGACGAGCAGGAACAGTACTTTTATTATACAGCCTGTATTGCCGCCGCCGGCGGCAAACCCATTACGGTGCGGACTTTTGACTTTGGTTCCGACCGCACCCTCTCCAATGTCTACCGCGGGGATCAGTCGGCCCATCTGGGGATGCGGGGCATCCGCAGCAGCCTGCGCAGCCCCCGCAATTTTGAGGCCCAGATCCGCGCCCTCATGCGGGCCGGTACCCGGGGCCCGCTGCGAATTGTGTTCCCCATGGTCACCAACGTGGAGGACTGGGATGCCGCCATGCGGCTGGTGGCCCACTGCCGCCAGAACCTGGACGAACGGGGCGTCCCCTATAAGTCGGACGTGCCCTTCGGAATCATGCTCAGCATCCCGGCGGCCTGCCTGACCGCCGACGATTTCATCCGGCACGGTTGCCAGTTCTTTGTCATTGGCACCAACGACCTGACCCAGTACACCCATGCCGCCGGCCGCGAAATCACCAGCGCCGAGCGCTATTTCCAGCCCACCAGCAAAGCCATGTACCGCCTGATCCGCATGACGGTGGATGCCGCCGAGAACGGACATATCCCCGTCACCATCTGCGGTCTGGCGGTGGGCGACTCCTCCAACGCGGTGCAGTACCTTCATATGGGCCTGCGCAGCTTCTCCATGGGTCCCCAGAACCTGCTCAGCGTCAAAAAAGCCCTGCTGGAGTCGGAGGCCCGCCCCGACCGCGAGGGTCCGCCCGAGCAGGGGTGAAGCGCTTCGGCGGGGAAATTTTCAAAATACATAAAACAGCAAAGCGCCTGCGTTTGCAGGCGCTTTGTTTGCGTGGAAGATTTCTGGTCTTGCAACAACAAAAGACTCTTTGGGGAAAAGATGGCGGCCGGCCTCTGTACAAACCTGGACCCAATCGTGTATAATCGGGGCAATGTGAACATTGTGGAGGGGAAACGATGAAGTATCCTTATTGGATTTTTGATATGGACGGCACATTGACCGACAGCATGCCGATTTGGTCCGAGGTGCCCTATGAACTGGTGCGTGGATTCGGCAAGACGCCGGCCCCCGACCTGGGCCGGATTCTGCTGCCCATGAGCGCCTTTGAAACGGCACAATATCTCATTGCCACCTATGACCTGCCGCTGACCATCGACAGCTATACCCGAGCGGCGGTAGATGCGGTGGACCGGCTGTACCGGACCGTCAGCCTCAAGCCGGGCGTAGAGGAAATGCTGGCCCGGCTGGATGAATCCGGCGCGAAACTGTGCGTCTGCTCGGCCACCTGGCAGTTTATGGTGGAGCGGGTGCTGGGCCGGCTGGGTGTGCTGGACCGGTTTCAGTTCGTTCTGTCGGCCCAGGAAGGGAACACCAAGCACGAGCCCCGGGTGTTCTATCAGGCGCTGGAACGGCTGGGCGGGCAGGACCCCGCTCAGTGTGTAGTCTGCGAGGATGCGCTGTACGCCGCCCGCACCGCCCACGATGCAGGGTTCCATGTGATTGGGGTGGCCGATGCGGCCAGCCAGCCCGACGAGGCCGCCATCCGGGCCCTGAGCGAACAGTTCCTGACCGGATGGGACCAGCTGGACTGGTCCCGGCTGTAAGGACTCAGCGGTCCGGCATTTTGCTGCGCCAGGCCAGCAGGGCCTGACGAACCCGTTCCGCCCGTCCCTGGGGCACCGGCAGCCGGGCCCCCGAGGCCACCTGTACCTCGCCGGGGGTCAGCAGCCGGACTTCGGCCAGGTTCACCAGATAAGACCGGTGGGTCTGGACAAAACGCCCGTCCGCCAGCAGCGGGGTGGTCAGCTGAAGAAAGGGCACCCGCTGGGACAGAGACGCCACCGACTCGCCGCTGGTCAGGTGAAAATGAACGACGTGCTGGGTACACTCAATGTATTCGATCTGGGCAAAGGGCAGCACCCGCAGCCCGGCCGCGGTGGGCAGGGTCAGGGCGGGGCCGTATTCCGGCTCCACCGCCCGGTTCAGCAGGGCCGAGATGGCCTCATACCGCACCGGGCACAGGAGATACTGCATGGCGTCGGCGCGATAGGCATAATAGGCCCAGGCCGGCGTCCGGGCGGCAAAGGCCAGCGGTGTGTGCCGTCCCCGGTGCCGCAGCTCCATGGCGGCGCTGAGCCCGGCGGGCAGGGTCCCGCCCGGCTGGCCGCTCAGCTCGATCAGGTACAGCTGATACCGGGCCTTCTCGGCGTCCCGGGCCAGCAGGGCCTCGGGACTCTCCAGAGGCTCCACCAGGCAGGCGTCGGCCCGCCGCGCAAAATAATCCTCACAGTGCCTTTGAAGGGCGGTCCGCAGGGACGGGTCCTCTGCGCAGACTGCGATATGAAAAATCATGAAATGACCTCCTGACACCGAAAGGTGCAGACGCAACAGATGAAAACAGAAAGGTTGGTTAACTGGGATGTTACAACAGGACAAGCCGCTGGTCAGTATCATTCTGCCGGTGTACAATGCGAAAAATCATATTGCCCGCTGCATTGAGAGCATTCGGGCCCAGACCTACCAGAATATCCAGATCATCGTCCTGAACGACGGGTCCAAGGACATCAGCCTGCCGGTCTGTGAGATGTACCGGAAGGTGGACCCCCGGATTTTGCTGGTGGACAAGGACAATTCCGGCGTGTCCGACACCCGGAATCTGGGCCTGCGGCTGGCGCAGGGCAAGTATATCCAGTTTGTGGACAGCGACGACTATATGGACCCCGACTACACCGAACATCTGGTCTGTGCCGCCGAGGAACAGGACGCCGACCTGGTCATTGCGCCCTACAAAATGGTGATCCCCCGGGAAATGGCCTCGGGCCGCCGCCTGCAGGAAAAACTGGCGGCCCTGCTGCCGGGAGAGGACCCCGCCCCGGACCAGGACGAGGAACCGGAAATCCGGGTCTACAACTTCCTGCCCAGGGGATTGCTGGACACCGAGGGCTTTGCCCTTCACCTGATGGACAAGCCCGCCTCCTACTATTACAGCGTCCTGTGGAACAAGCTGTACCGCAGCGATATCCTGGCGAACCACGAAATTTTCTTTGCCAGCCAGGTGCACTGGGCCGAGGATCTGCTGTTCAACCTGCAGTATATCCAGTATGCCCGCCGGTTTTATGCCATCGACCAGCCCGGCTACTACTACGTCCAGAACCCCCAGAGCATCATTCACACCCAGATCAGCCCGGCGGCCATCGTCAAGATGAAAACCACCGTCTTTCCCTATTACAAAGCCCTGTATGAAAAGCTGGGCCTGTACGAGGAGAACAAGGCCGCTATCCGGCGGTATCTGGTGGACATCTCGGAGAGCAGCCTGCCCAGCGGGCCGCTGGAAAATGTGGTGTCGGAGGCCATGGAAAAGTGGGATACCCTGACCACCGAGGCCGCCAACGCCCTGGGCGCTGCTTCGGCCCAAAAGCGGCAGTCCGGTTCGTCAGAATCCTGACCGCAGCCCTTTGCCTTTGGACGAAAAGTGCCTCCCATCCAGCTCAGCCAGGATGGGAGGCTTTTTTGTTTGGGATGAATTCAGGAAACCGCAGGGCGGCTCAGGCGCCGATGGCGGCGCACTTGCGGGCCAGCCAGTCCCGCTCCTCGTCGTTCAGGCGGGGGGCCAGCTGCTCAAAGACGCGGCGGTGATAGGCGTTCAGCCAGTCAAGCTGATCTTTGGTCAGGACGCCGGGAACAATGGGAGAGGTGGCGATGGGCACCCAGGTCAGGGGCTCAAAGCAGAGGAACCGGCCGTACTGGTTGGTCTCCTTGTGGAGGCATTCCAGCTCGTTCTCGATGCGGATGCCCAGACGGCCGCCCTCGTAGACGCCCGGCTCGTCGGTGATGACCATGCCCGGCTCAAAGACCACCTGGTTGCGGCCGTTGAGGCTGTGGGGGCCTTCGTGGACGTTGCCCACAAAGCTGACGCTGTGGCCGGTGCCGCAGCGGTAGTTGATCAGGTGCTGCCACAGGGGTTCCCGGGCGATGGTGTCCAGCATCTGGCCAGTGCAGTAGTCCAGCCAGACCGCCTTGGCGATGTCGATGTGGCTCTGGACCGTCCAGGTGTAGCACAGACGCTCCTCCTCGGTCAGGGGGCCCAGGGGATAGGTGCGGGTGATGTCGGTGGTGCCGTCCATGTAGGTGCCGCCGCAGTCCACCAGCAGGAAGCCCTTCCGCTCCAGAACGGCGTGGTCGGCCTCGGTGGCGTGGTAGTGCATCATGGCGGCGTTGGCGCCGTAGGCAGCGATGGTGTGGAAGCTCTCCACCAGGAACTTGTCCTGGGCGCTGCGGTACTTGTGGAGGATTTCGTCCACCGTCAGCTCAGTGAGGGTCTCACCGGCCTCCAGCCGCTCCTCCAGCTCCTTCTGGAACCGCACCATGGCCACGGCGTCCCGGATGTGGCACTCCCGGGTGTGGGCCAGCTCGGTCTCGTTCTTGATGCCCTTCATGGGCAGCAGGGGATCGGCCAGGGCCTTGACGGTCAGGGCGGGGTTGGCCTCCAGGGCGCTGTACACCGCAAAGTTCACCGAATCCGGGTCGGCCAGAACGGTCTGGGCCTCGCCGTACCCGTTCAGGAAGGGCAGAATCTCGTCGTAGCCTGCCAGCCGGACGCCGTCGGCGGCCAGAGCCTCTTTGGCCTCGGGAGGCAGACGGTCGGTGTTGATGAACAGGACGGCGTCGTTCTGGGTCACAAAGCAATAGGCCATGGCATAGGGGGTGCACTCAATGTCCATGGCGCGCAGGTTCAGCAGCCAGGCCAGATTGTCCAGCTTGCCCACCATCTGGGCGGTGCAGCCCAGCTCGGTCAGCTTGGCCCGCAGACGGGCCAGCTTTTCGGCGGGGGTGGCGCCGGCGTACTCGGCGGGCAGCAGCCAGGCCGGGGTGGCGGGCAGGGCGGGACGGCCCTCGGTCCACAGCTGGTCCTCCAGATTGTAGGTGCGGACCTCCACACCCTTGGGGTCCAGCACCTTCTGCAGGCTGCGCACCAGCCGGCAGGAGGCGGTGAGGCCGCACAGGCCCAGCACCTGACCCTCGGTCAGGGCGTCGGCGCAGTAGGCTTCCACGGTGGGAACACCCGGCTCGCCCATCCGCATCAGCTGGATTTCGGTGCCGGCCAGCTCCTTTTCGGCCTGGACGAAGAACCGGCCGTCCGCCCACAGGGCGCTGGCGGTCAGGGTCACCACCAGGGTGGAGTTCTCCCCGGTGAAGCCGGAGAAATACTCCCGGCTGTTGTAGTGGGTGGGCAGATACTCGCTGGAATGGGGGTCGCCGGTGGGAATCAGATAAGCCTGGCAGCCCACTTCGCGCATGGCGCTGCGCAGGGCGGCCAGCCGTTCGCTGACAGTAGACATAAAGTAAGCCCTTCTTTCTAAATATGAGAATCCGGCCGGGACCATGGCCCGGCCCTGTTGGTTTGCATTTGCCTCCCTATTGTAGCATTCCGGCGGACAGAATGCAAACCCTTTGGACGGTCTCAAAAAATTTACAAAAAATTCCTCAAATCGCCGTTTCGGCCATTGACAGGTTTGTTATAATAAAGGTGTATGAAGTTCACGGAGGCACACAGGGAGTGACAGGCCGCGGCCGCCGCCCGGCTCGGGCAAAAAGTCCGCCTGCCGCCTTTGGCTTTGGCAGAGGGACGGGCGGTCTGCGCCCGCCCTTTCCGCCCGGAAAAGGCCCTTGAACCCCCTCCGATGTCCCAAACGATTTTTGTGTGAGAAGAAAACGAGGCAATAAACATCATGGCAACCAAGATTGATATTTTTTCCGGCTTCCTGGGCGCAGGCAAGACGACCCTGATCAAGAAGCTGATTCGTGAGTCCTTCCAGGGCCAGCAGGTGGTGCTGATCGAGAATGAGTTCGGCGAGATCGGCATCGACGGCGGCTTCCTGCAGGAGTCGGGCATCAAGATCAACGAGCTGAACGCCGGCTGCATCTGCTGCTCCCTGGTGGGCGACTTCCGCGAGGCCCTGTGCAAGGTGGTGGAGCAGTACCACCCCGACCGCATCGTCATCGAGCCCTCGGGCGTGGGCAAGCTGTCCGACGTGACCCGTGCCGTGGAGGCTGTGGCCGAGCATCTGGACGTGGAGCTGTCCAGCTTTGTGACGGTGGCCGACGTCAACAAGGTCAAGCTGTATATGAAGAACTTCGGTGAGTTCTACAACGACCAGGTGTCCAACGCCAGCTGCATCCTGCTGAGCCGCACCGGCACCGCCGACCCCGACAAGGTGGCCGCCGCTGTGGCCATGCTGCGGGAGAAGAACCCCACCGCCACCATCGTTACCACCCCCTGGGACGACCTGACCGGCGACCAGATCCTCAAGGCCATGTCCGAGAAGGACGACTTTGTGGCCCAGCTGCTGGCCATGGCTGCCGAGGCCAACGCCGCCCATGCCGATGAGGACGAGGACGAGCACCACCATCACCACCACTACGATGAGAACGGCGTCTGCAGCTGCGGCCATCATCACCACGACGGCGAGGACGATGACGACGAGGATGAGCACGAGCATCATCACCATCATCACGACCACGAGGATGAGGACCACGACCACTGCTGCTGCCATGACCACGATCATGAGCACGAGGAAGATGAGGAGCACGATCACTGCTGCCATCACGACCATGACCATGACCACGAGGAGCATGAGCATCACCACCACGAGGACGGCACCTGCAGCTGTGGCCACCACCATCACCACCACGGCCATGACGCCGACGAGGTCTTTACCAGCTGGGGCGTCGAGACGGCCCGCACCTATTCCCGTGCGGCCATCGAGCAGGCTCTGGACGAGCTGGAGAGCGGCAAGTACGGCATGATCCTCCGCTCCAAGGGCATCGTCAACGGCGGCGCCGACGGCTGGCTGGAGTTCGACTACGTCCCCGGCGAGCGGGAGATCCGCAGCCGCAGCGCCGACGTGGGCGGCAAGTTGGTGGTCATCGGTTCCAAGCTGGACGAGAAGGGGATTGCAGCCCTGTTCGGCTGCTGAGCGCCTGCCGCCCGGCGGCATGACCCCTGTTTGACCCATCACCAAAAGGAGTATTGTTTCGTTTATGGCAAAGGAAATTCCCGTCTACCTGTTTGTGGGCTTCCTGGAGAGCGGCAAGACCAAATTCATTCAGGAGACGTTTGAGGACCCCAACTTTGATTCGGGGGACAAGACCCTGCTGCTGGTCTGCGAGGAAGGCGAAGAGGAGTACAAGCCCGAAAAATTCGCTTTCCCCGGCACCAGCATCCGCGTTCTGGAGGACAAGTCCGAGCTGAACGCCCAGAACCTGGCTAACCTGGCCAAAGAGACCGACGCAGGCCGGGTGGTCATCGAGTACAACGGCATGTGGCTGCTGCAGGACCTGGCCGACGCCCTGCCCAACGACTGGCTGATCTATCAGGTCATCGCCACCGCCGACGGCACCACCGCCCTGACTTACGCCCGGGACAATGCCATGCGGAGCCTGATGCTGGACAAGATCGCCCGCAGCGAGCTGATTGTCTTTAACCGGGCCGAAAAGGTCAACACCGACGAAGCCCGCCAGGAGCTGCACCGTCTGGTGCGTCAGGCCTCCCGCCGGTGCGATATCGCCTATGAGTTCGCCGACGGCAGCGTGGCCTACGACGACATCCCCGACCCGCTGCCCTTCGATATCGAGGCGCCGGTCATCGAGATCGGGGACGACGATTTCGGCATCTGGTATATGGACTGCCAGGAGGACCCCCAGAAGTACGTGGGCAAGACCGTCCGCTTCCTGGCCCAGGTCTGCCAGACCAACCGGGCCGGCAAAAACAGCTTTGTGCCCGGCCGTTTCGCCATGACCTGCTGCGTGCAGGACATCCAGTTTGTGGGCTTCCCCTGCAGCTACGACGGCTACAAGGCCCTGGAACAGCGCAGCTGGGTCACCGTCACCGCCCGGGTGAGCTATAAGTTCCACAACATCTACCGGGGCAAGGGCCCCGTTCTCAGTGCCACCTCGGTGGAGCCGGCCCACAAGCCCCTCAACGACGTGGTCGCCTTCTCCTGACGGCATCTGCCCCGCAGCCGCGCTGCCGGCGTTTTGCAGATCCGCTGCGGCTTGATGCCGCAGGCTGGGGACAAGTCCTGTTTGCCGGCCGGACGGCCGGTCAACGATAAAGGTCGGGGGGCCGGGCCCCCAAGACCGCATGCCAATGCATAGGAGGGTTTGCAAATGAGAGCTTTGTTTCAACTGTTGGGCGCGGTGACCGCTGTGGCCGCTGCGGGCCTGGGCGCCGCCGTCCTGGCCAAGAAAATGGGCAAAAAGTTCCCCGTCCAGGTGACGGTGGACCTGGCGGAGGACGCCGAGACCGACAAGGAAACCGCCGACAAGACCGCCGCAGCCTATGAGGCAGGGGTGGCCGCCGGCAAGGCCCACGCCGAGGCCATCCGCAAGGCCGCCGAGGCAGAGACCGAAACCGCCGCCCAAGAACCGGCTGTGGAGGCCGAAGCGGAGCCGGCTGAGCCCGCTGCAGACGAGGCCGAGGAGAAAGACGCACAATGAGCCATGGGGCGCACCGGGAAACCGGTGCGCCCCTTTTTGGTTTGACAGCTGTGCAAATCGCCCGGAAACCGCCCCGGAAACCCGGCGGAAAGCTGGTACATTGCTACTTTACAATGATAGCGTAGTAAAGTATAATAGACCCATATCCACCCAAGGTTATCCGGAAGAAAGGGAACTGCTGCCATGGAATTTGAACTTTCCCTCCTGCAGCCCAAGGAGCGGGCCTCCTTTGGACTGCGCGCCCTGTACGAAGCGGCGGGCTGCCGCAAGTACCATATGGGCCAGTTTGAAGAATACGCCCTGTACCAGGAGAACCAGACGTTTCTGGCCTCGCGGCAGGTCATCACCTTTACCGATTTGGACGGCCGCCTGCTGGCCCTGAAGCCGGACGTCACCCTCTCGATTGCCAAGAGCGCCCAGCCGGCGCCGGGGGAGACCAAACGGTTCTATTACAGTGAGAACGTCTATCGCCCCTCGGCGGAGAGCCATACCTTCAAGGAAATTGCCCAGATGGGTCTGGAATATATTGGTCAGGTGGGGCAGGCCGAGACCGGCGAGGCGGTGAGCCTGGCGGTCCGGTCCCTGGCCCTGTTGTCCGACGCCATGGGTTCGGCCTGGCAGCTGGAAGTGGGCCATATGGGCTATCTGTCGGGGCTGCTGGACGCCTTCAAGGTTCCCGAGAGCGCCCGGCAGGGGATTCTGGCCCGGCTGCGGGCCCGAAACAGCCACGAACTGGCTGCCGCCGCCCGGGCCGCCGGCCTGGAGGAAGAAGGGGCCAGGGCCCTGCAGGAATTGCTGACCCTCTGCGGCCCGGCCGCCCAGGTGCTGGAACGGGCCGCAGACGCCTGCCGGAACCCGGCCATGGAGGAGGCGGTGGCCCAGCTGCGGGCCCTGGAAAGCCAGCTGGCCGCCGAGGGCCAGAGCCTCCAGATTGACCTGAGCCTCTCGGGGGAGATGGAGTATTACAACGGCCTGATTGTGCAGGGCTACCTGCGGGGAGCGCCCCGCCCGGTGCTGAAGGGCGGCCGGTACGACCTGCTGGCCCGGAAGTTCACCCCCGGGGTGGGGGCCATCGGCTTTGCGGTGTATCTGGATGAGCTGGACCGCCTCGCTGCCCCGCCGCCCCCGGTGCAGGAAACCGGCGAGGGCCTGCTGAATGTGGCCCTGCCCAAGGGCCGCCTGGGCGACAAGGTCTATAACCTGCTGGCCGCCGGCGGCTGCATCACCCCCGAGGACTACAACGCCTCCCGCAAGCTGGTGGTGGAGGACCGGGCCGCCGGGGTGCGGTGCTTCCTGGTGAAACCCAGCGACGTGGCCATCTATGTGGAACACGGCGCCGCCGACATCGGCATTGTGGGCAAGGATATCCTGTCGGAAGCCGAGGCCGACGTCTATGAACTGCTGGACACCGGGCTGGGAAAGTGCCGGATGTGCGTGGCCGCCCCGGCGGGCTATCGGGACGACCCCGGCCGCCCCATCCGGGTGGCCACCAAGTTCCCCCGGATCGCCAAGGAGTATTACGCCTCCCTGGGCCGGGATATCGAGATCATTAAGCTCAACGGCTCCATCGAGCTGGCCCCCATTCTGGGGCTGTCCGACGTGATTGTGGACATCGTGGAGACCGGCACCACCCTGCGGGAGAACGGGCTGGCGGTGGTGACCGAGTTCATGCCTATTTCGGCCCGGGTGATTGCCAATAAATCCAGCTATCAGTTCAAGCGCCGGTCGGCCGACCGGATGCTGGAACAGCTGCGCGGGGCCCTGGCCCGCCGCCAGAAGGAGGAAACAAGATGATTCAGCTGTACCGTCTGGAAGACCTGACCCCCGATCAGATCCTCAACCGGGACCTGCGGGCAGAAAAAGACGTGGAGGCGGTGGTGGAGGCCATCATCGCCGATGTGCGGGCCCGGGGGGACGATGCCCTGCGGGATTACGCCAAAAAGTTCGACGGGGCCGACCTGGATGCCCTGGAAGTGACCCCTGCCGAGATGGAGGAGGCCCTGGCCGCCGCCGACCCGGATTTTCTGGAGACGCTGCGGATGGCGGCGGCCAACATCGAGGCCTTTCACCGCCGCCAGCTCCACGATAACTTTGTGATGACCGAGCAGGACGGGGTCATTCTGGGCCAGAAATACACCCCGGTGGAGCGGGCCGGCGTCTATGTGCCGGGCGGCACCGCCGCCTATCCCTCCACCGTCCTGATGGATGTGATTCCCGCCAAGGTGGCGGGGGTGCCCGAAATCGTCATGACCACCCCCACCGGGAAGGACGGCAAGGTGAACCCGGCCATTCTGGCCGCCGCCAGCGTGGCGGGGGTCACCCGGATTTTCAAGACCGGCGGCGCCCAGGCGGTGGCGGCCCTGGCCTACGGTACCCAGAGCGTCCCGGCGGTGGATAAGATTGTGGGCCCCGGCAACGTCTATGTGGCCACCGCCAAGCGGATGGTTTACGGCAAGGTGGGCATCGACATGATCGCCGGCCCCAGTGAAATCCTGGTGCTGGCCGACGGCGGCTGCAACCCCGCCTGGGTGGCGGCCGACCTGTTGAGCCAGGCCGAACACGACAAGCTGGCCAGCCCGGTGCTGGTCACCGACAGCGAGGCCCTGGCCAAAGCGGTTCAGGCCGAGCTGGAGGTCCAGATCCCCCAGCTGCCCCGGGCGGCCATTGCCCGGGCCAGCGTGGACGACAACGGCAAGATCATCGTCTGCCAGGACCTGGGCAAGGCCATTGAGGTCTGCAACATCATCGCCCCCGAGCACCTGGAAGTCTGCGTGGAGGACCCCTTTGCGGTGCTGGGCAAGATCAGGAACGCCGGCAGCATCTTCCTGGGCCGGAACGTCCCCGAGGCGCTGGGCGACTACTTCGCCGGGCCCAACCACACCCTGCCCACCAGCGGCACCGCACGGTTTTCCAGCCCGCTGGGGGTGGACGACTTCGTCAAGCGGTCCAGCTTCATCTATTACACCCGGGAGGCCCTGGGGGCCGTCAAGGACCGGATCGCCGCCTTTGCGGAAAAAGAGGGCCTCCACGCCCACGCCCGCAGCGTGACCATCCGCTATGACCAAGAAGGGGGCGCGTCCCAGTGAGCCGTTATCTCAGCCCGACCCTGACCAGCCTGAAGCCGTATACCCCCGGGGAACAGCCGCAGGACCGGTCCTACATCAAACTGAACACCAACGAGAGCCCTTATCCCCCCGCCACGGCGGTGGTGGAGGCCATTCAGGCCGAGACCGGCCGGCTGCAGCTGTATCCCGACCCGGCCTGCACCGCCCTGCGCCAGGCCGCCGCCCGGTATTACGGCATCGACCCCGACGAGGTGATGGCGGGGAACGGCAGCGATGAAAACCTGTTCTTTGCCTTGCGGGCCTTCTGCGACGAGAACCACCCGCTGGCCCACGCCGATGTGACCTATGGCTGCTACGCCGTCTGGTGCGGGCTGCTCCACATCCCGGAGGACGTGATCCCGCTGGAAGAGGACTTCCGGCTGGACCCGGCCAAATATTATGGCCGGGGGGAGACCATCGTCATCGCCAACCCCAACGCCCCCACCGGTCTGGCCCTGCCGCCGGAGGAGATTGCCAAAATCGCCGCCGCCAACCCCGACAACGTGGTGATTGTAGACGAGGCCTATGTGGACTTTGGGGCCGAGAGCTGCGTGCCCCTCATCCACAGCTATGACAACCTGCTGGTGGTCCAGACCTTTTCCAAGTCCCGCCAGATGGCGGGAGCCCGGCTGGGTTTTGCCATGGGCTGCAAAGAGCTGATCGCCGACCTGGAACGGGTCCGCTCCAGCCTCAACCCCTACAACATCAACCGGATGACCCTGGCCGCCGGCATCGCGGCCCTGGAGAGCACCGGCTATTTCAATGAGACCCGCCAGCAGATCTGCGAGACCCGGGCCTGGGCCGCGGAACAGCTGGCCCGGCGGGGCTTTGAACTCACCGACAGCCGCACCAACTTCCTTTTCGCTCGCACCGACCGGATGGGGGGCGGCGCCCTGTATCAGGCGCTGAGGGACAAAGGCGTTCTGGTCCGCCACTTCAGCGGGCCCCGCACGTCGGACTGGCTGCGGATTACGGTGGGCACCCTGGAACAAATGGAAATCCTGATGGCCCGGCTGGACGAGATTCTGGGCGGGCCGTGAGAGGGCCTGCCGGCCCGTCAACACAACGAGGGAGGACGACACCATGCGGGAAGTACGAGTGGAACGCAACACCGCCGAGACCCAGATCGAGCTGACCCTGGATCTGGACGGGGCGGGGATTTATCAGGTGGACACCGGCTGCGGGTTTCTGAACCATATGCTGGAACTGTTCGCCCGGCATGGCCGGTTTGACCTGGTCCTCACCTGCCACGGGGACGTGGAGGTGGACTATCACCACACCGCCGAGGACATCGGCATCGCCCTGGGCCAGGCCTTCCGCAAGGGTCTGGGGGATATGCGGGGGATTCAGCGGTACGGCAGCTTCTATCTGCCCATGGACGAGGCTCTGGTCCTCTGCGCGGTGGACCTGTCGGGCCGGTGCACCCTGAACTGGTCGGTGACCTGCCCCACCGAGAAGGTGGGGGATTTTGACGTGGAGTGCGTCAAGGAGTTCTGGCTGGGCTTTGCCCGCAGCGTCCCCGCCACCCTCCACTTCGTCCAGTTCGCGGGCGAGAACAGCCACCACATTCTGGAGGCCTGCTATAAGGGAGCCGCCCGGGCTCTGGCGGCTGCCGTCCGGGTGGACCAGGCCCACCGGGATGAAATCCCCTCAACGAAAGGACTGCTGGTATGATTGCCGTGATTGATTACGGGGTGGGGAACCTGTTCAGCCTCCGTTCCAGCCTGAAAAGTCTGGGGCTGGAGGCGGTGGTCACCGCCGACCCCGCCGTGATTCGGGCCGCCGACCGGGTGATTCTGCCCGGGGTGGGGGCCTTTGGGGACGCCATGGAAAAGCTGACCGCCGCCGGTCTGGTGCCGGTGGTGAAGGCCGAGGCAGCCCGCAAACCCCTGCTGGGCATCTGTCTGGGAATGCAGCTTTTGTTTGACAAGAGCTATGAATATGGGGAGCATCCGGGGCTGGGCCTGGTGCCGGGGACGGTCTGCCCCCTGGAACCCGACCTGGCCGACCCGGCCCTCAAAGTGCCCCAGATCGGCTGGAACGCCCTCCACATCCTGCGGGATGACCCCCTGTTCCGGTATGTGAAGGAAGGGGAGTACGTCTACTACGTCCACAGCTACTACGCCAAGGACTGCGCCGCCAGCACCCTGGCGGTCAGCGATTATTCCATCCCGGTCACCGGGGTGGTGCGGTCGGGGCTGGTGTACGGCACCCAGTTCCACCCCGAAAAGAGCGGGGACACCGGTCTGCGGCTGCTGAAAGCCTTTGCCGGGCTGTGAGCCGGCAACCACAAAGGAGGGGACACCATGAAGATTTTTCCGGCCATTGACCTGCGGGGCGGCCAGGTGGTCCGCCTGACCCAGGGGGACTACGACCGCATGACGGTTTACGGGGCCGACCCCTGCGCCCAGGCCGAGGCGTTCCGCCAGGCGGGGGCCAGCTGCCTCCACCTGGTGGATCTGGACGGCGCCAAGGACGGCGCCCCGGTGAATTTTGAGGCCATCCGGGCCATTGCGCAGCAGGGCGGCCTCTACATCGAGGTGGGAGGCGGCATCCGCACCCAGGAACGGATTGAACAGTATCTGGAACTGGGGGTGGGCCGCTGCATTCTGGGCAGCGTGGCCGTCACCGACTTTGATTTCACCGCCCGGATGCTCCAGACCTATGGGGACCGGCTGGCGGTCGGGGTGGATATGAAGGACGGCCGGGTGGCCATCCACGGCTGGAAGGAAGTCAGCGACGTGGACGGCCTGGACTTCTGCCGCCGGCTGTATGAGGCGGGCTGCACCGCCGTCATCTGCACCGACATCGCCCGGGACGGCGCCATGCAGGGGACCAACCTGGACCTGTACCGGCGTCTGCGCCAGACCCTGCCCTGCCTGGCGGTGACCGCCAGCGGCGGCATCAGCCGGATGGAAGAGCTGGAAGCTTTGGACCAGATGGGAACGGCGGCGGCCATCCTGGGCAAAAGCCTCTATGCCGGGGCGCTGGACCTGGCCGCCTGCGTCCGCCGGTGCGAAAAGAAAGGATAAACGCCTATGATTACCAAGCGGATCATTCCCTGCCTGGACGTGCGCAACGGACGGGTGGTGAAGGGGGTCAACTTTGAGGGGATACGGGATGTGGCCGACCCGGTGGAGATGGCCCGGATGTACAACGCCGCCGGAGCCGACGAGCTGGTGTTTTACGACATCACCGCCAGCTTTGAGGGCCGGGCCCTCTTTACCGACATTCTGACCCGGGTGGCCAGCGAGATTTTCATTCCCCTGACGGTGGGGGGCGGCATCAACACCCTGGAGGACTTTGACCGGGTGCTGAAATGCGGCGCCGACAAGGTGTCGGTGAACTCGGGGGCCCTGAGGGACCCCGGCCTCATCCCGGCGGCGGCGCAGCGGTACGGCAGCCAGTGTGTGGTGCTGTCTGCCGACGTCAAGCGGGTGGATGGACAGTTCCGGGTCTTTGCCAAGGGCGGCCGGGAGGATACCGGCCGGGACGCTCTGGAGTGGATCGCCCAGTGCGCCGCCAACGGCGCGGGGGAGATCTGCCTCAACAGCATCGACACCGACGGGGTGCGGGGCGGCTTTGACCTGGAAATGCTGGACGCTGTCAGCGCCCGGGTGAACGTGCCCATCATCGCCTCGGGGGGCGCGGGAAAAAAGGAAGATTTTTTGGAACTGTTCCGCCACAAGGGGATCGACGCCGGCCTGGCGGCCGGAATTTTCCACCAGAAACTGCTCACCATCCGGGAGCTGAAAGAATATCTTGCAAAAAATGGTGTGGAAATGCGCCTCTGACCCCTTGCATATCGGGCCGGAATACGATAAACTGTTAATGTCCCATTTACGGGCAGGAGAGAGTATGGAACTGAAATTTGACAGCCAGGGCCTGATCCCGGCCATCGTGCAGGATCACTACACCAAAGAGGTGCTGACCCTGGCGTACATGAATGCAGAAACCCTCGCGCTGACCATTGCGGAGGGGCGGACGGTGTTCTGGAGCCGCAGCCGCCAGGAGATCTGGCGGAAGGGGGAAACCAGCGGCAATGTGCAGCGGGTGGTGTCCATCACCGCCGACTGCGACGCCGACGCTCTGGTGGTGGAAGTGGTCAAGAGCGGCCCGGCCTGCCATACCGGCGCCGAGAGCTGCTTTTTCAACCCGGTCTATGTCAGCGATGAGCTCAAGCAGTTCAGCTGGCAGGGGCTGTATCAGTTGATCAAGGGCCGCAAGACCCACCCCCAGGAGGGCAGTTATACCACCTACCTGTTTGAAAAGGGCAAAGAAAAAATCCTCAAAAAGGTGGGCGAAGAGTGCACCGAGGTCATCATCGCCGGAGAAAAGGAAGACAAGGCTGAGACGGTCTATGAGATCAGCGACCTTGCCTATCATGTTCTGGTGCTGATGGTACAGGCCGGCATCACGGTGGAGGACATCACCCGTGAGCTGGAAAAACGACACGTCATTGACCATAAGGTCAAACAGGAAAGGATGCAGTGAGCAAGGCTATGGCAAACTTCATGAAATCCAGCGTCCACTGCCACTCGACGCTGTGCGACGGAAAAAATACCCTGCAGGAGATGGCCTCCGCCGCCTGCGCGCAGGGCCTGACAACGCTGGGCTTCACGGGGCACAGCCATACCCCCTGCGACCGGGAATATTGCATGAGCCCCCGCCGCACGGCCCAGTACAAGGCCACCATCGCAAAGCTGAAGGCAGAGTACAAGGGCAAGGTGGATATCCTCTGCGGTCTGGAGTGGGACCAGTTCTCGGACGACAAGCGCATCGGGTACGACTACTGGATCGGCAGCGTGCATTATCTCCACGGGGCCAACGCCGACCGCTACTATGAGATCGATTTCCGCAAGCAGGATCTGCAGGCCTGCATTGATGCGGACTTCGGCGGGGACGGCCTGGCCGCCGCCGAGGCCTATTTCCGCTCGGTGGCCGAAGTGGCCGCCCAGAAGCCCGACATTCTGGGCCACATCGACCTGATCAAGAAGCTGAACCGGGACGGCGAATTCTTCGACGAGAACTGCGACCGCTACCGCGCCGCCGCTCTGGGCGCCCTGGAGGCAGCCCGTTCGGCCGGCTGTGTGCTGGAAGTGAACACCGGCGGCGTCTTCCGCGGCTACCGGGATGATTTCTACCCCAGCGAGTGGATGCTCAAGGAGTGGAACCGGATGGGCGGCAAGGTCATCATCACCGCCGACGCCCACTCGGTGGACGGCCTGACCTACGGCTATGAGGAGGCCGCCCGCCAGATCAAGGCGGCAGGTTTCACCAGCGTGCAGGTTCTGACCGGCGCCGGCTTTGAGACCGAGGAAATCTGATCCAATTCAACAGACAACAAAACGCGGCTTCCGCCTGTGCGGGAGCCGTGTCTTGATGTCTGCACAAACAAACAGGAGGCGCAATGGATACAACACAAACCCTGGGGCGATCTAAAGGCCGGAGGGTGGACCTGATTCACGGGCCCATCTTCCGCAATCTGCTGGTGTTCGCCATTCCCATTTTTATTTCCAACCTGTTCCAGCAGCTGTACAACGCCGCCGACACCATGATCGTGGGCAACATCCTGGGAGATACTTCCCTGGCGGCGGTGGGCGCCTGCGGGTCGATTTATGAGCTTCTGGTGGGCTTTGGCCTGGGCATCGGCAACGGCCTGGCCATCGTCACCGCCCGGGCCTACGGCGCAGAGGACTACAACAAGGTGAAAAAGACGGTGGCCGGCTCGCTGGTCATTGGTCTGGTGTCCTCGGCCCTCATCACCCTGGTGGGCATGCTGTTCCTGCACCCCCTGCTGGTGGCGCTGGACACCCCGGCCGAGATCATCGAGGAGGCCTACAGCTACATCCGCCCCATCGCCCAGTACGTGGTGGTCATGTTCATGTACAACCTGTGCGCCGCCCTGCTGCGGGCGGTGGGCAACAGCGTGATGCCTCTGGTGTTCCTGATTTTCTCCTCCTGCCTCAACGTGGCTCTGGACTACTGGTTTGTGGCCGGGCTGGGAATGGGGGTCCGGGGCGCGGCCCTGGCCACCGTTCTGGCACAGGCCGTGTCGGTGGTGCTCTGCTTCGTCTACATCTACAAGTGGGCCAAACACCTGGTCCCCGGCCGGGAACACTTCTCCATTGAGAAGGGCCTCTACCGGGAACTGGTGACCCAGGGCCTGTCCATGGGCCTGATGAGCAGTATTGTGTCTGCGGGCTCGGTGATCCTGCAATACGGCATCAATGGCCTGGGAACCCTGGTGATTGCTGGCCATACCGCCGCCCGCAAGCTGTTTACCATCACCGATATGCCGGTCATCGCCATGGCCAACGCCGGTTCCACCTTCGTCTCCCAGAACCGGGGCGCCGACAAGGCCGACCGCATCCGCAAGGGAATGCGGCAGATCTGGCTGTTTGGCCTGGGCACCGCCGTGGTCATGACCGTCCTGATGTGGCTGTGGGCCGGGAACCTGGTGGGTCTGATTTCTGGCTCCAGCGAGTCGGTGGTCCTGGAAAACGGCGCCCGCTACCTGCGGTGGACCGCGCCCTTCTATTCGGTGCTGGGTGTCCTGCTGGCCACCCGCTATGCCCTGCAGAGCCTGGGCCAGAAGATCCTGCCCCTGATTTCCAGCGGCATCGAGCTGGTGGGCAAGATTCTGTTCATGCTCTACTTCATCCCCCGGTTCGGCTACAATGCCGTGATCCTCTGCGAGCCGGTGATCTGGTGCTTTATGTGCGCGCAGCTGGTTTGGAGCTATTGGCATGACCCCTACATCCGAGGCAGCAGGGCAGACCGCGGCTGATCGCCAGTCACAAAAAGCAGTGCGCACCGGACGGACAAAATGGTCTGAAATCGTTGACAATCTGTGAAAAATGTGATATGATGTCCGCATAACTGGAGCGAACCGAGGCAAGATGCACAGTCTGCGCAGAATGGTTCCGCTCCGGGCCCGTCCGCCTGCGGCGTTCCGCACCGGCGGCCCCTGAAATGCTTATTACGGACCCTTGCTATATACCCCCGGCGGCTTGTCCGCCGGGGGCTTTGTTTTTTAAAATCGGTTGTATTTTTGTTGGTGGTGAAGTAAAGTTGTTGACAATATAACTTGAATATGGTACGTTTAAACCAATGGAGGGAATCTTTTCCAATGGTTCGGGAAGGTGATTTTCCCTCCTGTCAACAGAAAGGAACGCTGCTATGAGACACAGACGATGGCTTTCGCTGCTTTTGACGGCGGTTCTGGCGGTTTGCCTGCTGAGCGGGTGCGGACTGGGAGCCCAAAGCGGGCTCATCCATCTGAACAAGGATGTGATTCAGGAGATTCTGCAGAAGGATGGGCTGAACATCACCGTGACCGAACAGGACGCCCTGAATCAGGCGGTGGAACAGGCGGCCCAGAACCTGGAAGGCGCCCAGCGCCCTGACCCGGAGCCCGCTGCCGTCCGCAGCCAGATTGCGCGGGAAATCGGAACGCCTCCCCTGATCTGCAGCGTGTATGACAGCTCTTATTGGCCCAACAGCCCCTGGGGAAACCCCAACCGCCACGAACAGACGGCGGCGTCTTTTGCCCAGCAGCTGTATAAAGAGGGCCACGGCGATGCCTATGCGGCGGCTGTAGCCTCGTTTACCACCCGGGACGGGGAAGAAATGCTGTTGTTTGTGATGACCAAGGGTTCGTGACAGGCTGCCCTGCCTGTTTGAAAGACTGTTTTACAAGATTCCGACAGAATGAAACGAGGTGTAACAAGTATGAAGATGAAAAAGTTTGTAGCGCTGGCTCTGGCCGCAGTGATGGCCGTCAGTGTGCTGGCCGGCTGCGGAGGCGGCGGCAGCGGTGGATCGCTGAGCACTAGCGAGGTCAACAGTCTGCTGCATAAGGCGGGCAGCGATATTACTGTGACTGCCCCCAGTGATTTCAAAAGTGCAGTGAAGAGTACTGCGGAAGAACTGGTCAAAGCTGGTACAGTAAAAAATTCTGCACTGGCTACTACAAAAATTAACACCAAAATGGGTGAACCGTCTTTTGGCTTGATGCTTACAAGCGGCAGGTTCAGCATGGCTTACATTTTGTCAGAGCGTGAGATTGAGGCTGGCGGACAGGCTAGTTCGATGGCAGCCATGCTTGGATTAAGTGGTACAAATTTTGGTAATCTTGGTTGGGTTGATACTCCGGAGGGCGTAGCCGCTGCCATCGTTTTGGGCATTGATGGAGGCATCGAGACCTATATTAACCGGTTTTTGAATGTGCTCCCGGGAGGAGCAAGAGTTGATGCTGACTATGCTGTGAGTGCATCCAAGATGTATGATAGCAACGATGTGGCATATTGGCTGATTGGCGTAGAAGTCTCTGCTTCTTGGACTGTCGCGTAAATAGGCTAAAGACTTTGACTTATGTCGCCCCCGGCCCAGCCGGGGGTTTTTCGCCTGAAAATCCGCAAATGAAACCGGGAGCGCGGGATGCTCCGGAAATGAGGTGCAAGGATGATGAAAGCAAAGAAATGGATGGCCCTGGCGCTGTCGGCTGCGATGGCAGTTGGTATGCTGACTGGATGCGGCGGCACAGGCAGCGCAGGACGCAGCTCGCTGAATACATCCAGCGTGAATAGCCTGATAAAAGAAGCAGACAGTAAAGTCCGTGTTTCCAGTGATGCAGAATTGAATGCTGCTATGGATGAAACCATTGCACTGATGGAACAGGGCGGTATGGGAAAAAATGGCGAGAGCCTCCACTCCTATCTGATTGGTGTCAGAAACTATAAGAGCGGCTCCAATCGAAAAGGGGCTTCCTTTGTGCTGACAGAGAGCGAGCTGGAAGCAGGAATCAGTGCAGACTGGATTGCTTCGGTTGTCAACACACAGACAAATTATTCGGTCAGTACAACACAGGCAGGAGCGATTGCGCCCATCGATACCGCTGAAAAAGTTGCAGCGGTTGCGGTTTTGAGTGTGAGCGAACAGCTTGACCCGATTGTCGAACAAATCGGCGGCAAGTGCACCTACAACGTAAGCGGAAAGACCTTGAAAACAAAGGATGAAACGGTGTATTGGCTGATTTCCATTGAAATCGTGGTGGATAAACTCTGAGCTGAATCTGTGATCCAAAGCCCCGGCAAAATATGCCGGGGCTTTTTGATGGACACAAAAAGACCGCGGCTGCTGAGAGGGGAAAGCAGTCCGCGGTCCAGGTAAGGGCAATGTTACAGGGACGAATAGCCGAAGCTGTTCACCAGCGCGTCAATGGGCTGGCCCGCCTTGCACATGGGGCAGTCGCGGGACTCATAGCTGGTGTAGTCGGGCAGGTTGTTGGGGTCAAAGATGGAGTTGACCTGCATGCCCATGAACTCATGGGTGGTGGCAAAGATGGCCGACAGGCCCGCCACCTGGCCGCCGTAATATTCCACCGCTTCCATGGCGGCCTTGGCGGTGTAGCCGGTGGTGAGGGAGGCGGCCAGAATCAGCACGTGTTTGCCGCGCACCATGGGGATGATGTTGTCCCGCAGGATGATCTGGCTGCCGGTGGTATACTCGGGGGTGATGATGTAGACGGTCTGATGGGCGTTCATGTTGCGGAAACCGTCTTTGGTCAGCTCGTTGGCCAGACAGGTGCCGATGACCTGGGTGCCGTCCAGACACAGAACCGTGTCCACGATGGTGGTGGTCTTGTACATATGGACCAGCTCCCGGGCGGCCTCGGCGGCCTCGGACAGGCGGGTCTTTTGCATGGTCACATCGATGTAGTAGTTGATGTGGCTGTGGCTGGTGGCGAAGTGCCCTTTGGCGACGCGCAGGAACATCCGCTTGTTCTTGGTGGGCAGCTTGACCAGATTCATCATGTTTGAAACCCCTCCTGTCTGTTTTTTGCGCAGGGCCGGCCCCTGGGGCACCCTGCAGACCTGTCTTACATATCCCTATTTTAGCGGGAAAAACTTTTGCACACAATACACAAAATTCACAAATTTTAGGAAAAAATTCAGGTTAATATACTGTCGGCGGCGGGCCCTTGACAGGGCATGGCAAACGTGCTATAGTCTAATGTACAAACCGATGAAGCGGAAGATGCGGCGACAGCATTCCCATCAGAGAGCCTGCGGCAGCTGAAAAGCAGGCGGGCCGATGCGCGCCGCTATGGGCCGCCGAGGGCGCGGGGGAAGGGCGCAGGACCTGGGTATCCCGCGACGGCAGGGCGCACGTCAGCGCCGGGGATGTGTTAGCATCCCGTCAGAGGGTGCGGCCAGTGGGCCGCAAAGCAAGGTGGCACCGCGGATCCAGTGTTGATTCGTCCTTGACAAGACCGGCAGGCCGGGCTTTGTCAGGGACTTTTTTGTTGGCCGGAATACCCCGGCCCCGGGTCCCCGGGACGGTCCGCCGGGCAGATTTCCCTTACAGTTGATTTGCAGGAGGCTTTCTTATGAGCGAGCAGAGCGAGCGCAAACGCGTTATTTTGTCGGGCATCCAGCCCACCGGCACCTTTACCCTGGGCAATTATATCGGGGCAGTCCGCAACTGGGCCAAGCTTCAGGATCAGTTCAACTGCCTGTATATGGTGGCTGACCTCCACGCCCTGACCGTCCGCCAGGACCCCGCGGCCCTCCGCCGCAACACCCGCGAGGCGGCCGCCATGCTGCTGGCCGCCGGCATCGACCCGGCCCAGAGCATCCTTTTTGTCCAGAGCCATGTTCCGGCCCACACCCAGCTGAACTGGATTCTCTGCTGCAATGCCCAGTTCGGCGAGCTGAGCCGCATGACCCAGTTCAAGGACAAGAGCGCCAAGCACCCCGACAACGTCAACGGCGGCCTGTTCACCTATCCGGCCCTGATGGCCGCCGATATCCTGATTTACAACGCCGACCTGGTGCCGGTGGGACAGGACCAGACCCAGCACCTGGAGCTGGCCCGCAACGTGGCTCAGCGGTTCAACAACGCCTACAGCCCCACCTTCACCCTGCCCGAGGGCTATGTGACCAAGGAGGGCGCCAAGATCATGTCCCTGGCCGATCCCACCCACAAGATGAGCAAGAGCGACACCAACGTCAACGCCTTCATCCTGCTGACCGACGACCGGGATACCATCACCCGCAAGTTCAAGCGTGCAGTGACCGACTCGGACGGCGTGGTGCGGTACGACCCCGCCAACAAGCCCGGCGTCTCCAACCTGATCGCCATTTACCACATCTTCACCGGCAAGAGCATCGAGGAAGTGGAGCGGGAGTTTGACGGCCAGGGCTACGGCGTCTTTAAGGAGGCCGTGGGCGCGGCAGTGGCCGACGGCCTGGCCCCCATCCAGGGCGAATACGCCCGCATCCTGGCCGACAAGACCTATGTGGACGGCGTCCTGAAGGAGGGCGCAGCGGCAGCTTCCCGCATCGCCGACCGCATGATCCAGAAGGTCTACCGCAAGGTTGGCCTGCTCCAGTTGTGAGCCAATCCGACAGAAAGAAACCCGTTTCGGCCCGCGTTTGCGCCCTGTTTTGGCGCGGCGCGGGCCGTTTTGCGCTTTTGCGGCAGGGGATGCGGTTTTGTGCGGTGAAAAACGCTTTGGTTCGCTCTTTTTCACCATAAGGGGCGGCAAAGCGCCCCGCCCGAAAGTATTTCTTGTCGAACAAAGACGGAATTCTTGACGAATGCTGTTCCTTCCTGTATACTGGAAAAAACAGGAAAGAACCGGTGTTTGCGCCGCGTCGGCGCCCGGTCCCTTTCTGAAGGGATAGGTCGCGAATGATCGCGCAAAAAGGAGAACGACATGAAGAAAAAAAAGAGCACCGGGATCGTCCGCGGGATCGATAATCTGGGCCGTGTGGTCTTGCCCAAGGAGCTGCGCACCGCCATGGGTCTGACCGGCGACAGCAAAGTGGAGATCTTTGCGGAAAACGGTGCTATTGTCATGCGCAAATACATCCCGCCCAAGGCCTGCGCCTTCTGCGGTGCGGTGGACGATCACGCAGTGGTGTTTGAAGGCTGCTGCATCTGCCCGGCCTGCTGCGCAAAGATTGCCTCCCTGCAGCCCGGGCAAATGGTCGGGGAAGGGAGTGTGGAGCCGTGAGCGGCGTGCAGTATTATAAGATTCCCTCGGTCCGCGCCGGCGCCCGCCTCAACGTCATGGTCTGCCTGCCTGAGGGCAGGCCCCGGGCGGTGCTGCAGATGACCCACGGCATGGTGGAGTACATCGGCCGGTATGAGGAGCTGGCCCGCTGGCTGGCCCAGCGGGGGATTGCATCGGTGGGCCACGACCACCTGGGCCACGGTGGCTCGGCGGCGTCGCCGGAGGAATACGGCTATTTCGGAGAGCCGGACGGCAACCGTCTGCTGCTGGACGATATCTATGGAGTCACCCGGTGGGCCAAAGCTCTGCCCCAGCTGGAGGGACTGCCATGGTTTTTGATGGGCCACAGCATGGGTTCCTTTTACGCCCGTCAGTACCTCTGCGAACACGGGGAGGAACTGACCGGCGCCATCCTGATGGGCACCGGCTGGCAGCCCCGGATGGTGGTCCTGGCGGGCCGGGCCCTGTGCCGCCTGATGGCGGCTTTCAAGGGCTGGCATTACCGCAGCAAACTGGTGGACGGCATGGCCTTTGGCAGCTACAACCGCAGCTTTGAGCCGGCCCGTACCTCCAAGGACTGGCTCAACCGGGACCAGGCCGAGGTGGACCGCTACCTGGCCGAGGAGCGGTGCAGCTTCCGCTTCACCCTCAACGGCTATCACAGCCTGTTCACCGGCCTGGCCCGCCTGTGCGACAAAAAGCTGCTGGCCCAGGTGCCCAAAGACCTGCCCCTGCTGTTTGTGGCGGGAGACGATGACCCGGTGGGAGACAAGGGCCGCGGCGTCCGCAAGGCGGCCCAGAGCCTCCGGGATGCGGGGGTCCGGTCGGTGGAGGTCAAACTCTATCCCGGGGCCCGGCATGAGCTGCTGGTGGAGCTGAACCGCCAGGAAGTCTTTGAGGACATCGGAGCCTTTATCGAGAACAATCTGCCGGCTTGACGCAAAAAAGCGCCCCCGCGTTTTGGCTGACGCGGGGGCGCTGGTGTTTTTTAGGATTACTTGTTCTCGTCCGGAGGGGTGAGGCCGCGGATGCGGGTCTCGCTGGTCTTGACCAGGTTCAGCAGGCTGGAAGCATAGAGGGGGAACTCCCGGGTCAGGCTCTCGGTGGTCATGGCCAGGGGCTCGGTGTCGTCCAGGCCCTCGCCATTCTTGATGCTGCCGCCCGACAGCAGGACGTTGACGTTGGCCTCGGCCATCCGCATCACGGCGTCCGAATAGCCGTTCCACTGGCCCTGGCTGATACTGAACATGCTGGCCGAGTTGTGGGGGCCGCTGGTGTACAGCAGACGGAACATCTTGTACACCGACATCATCAGGTAGGTGCTGATCTCGGTGACCAGGGCCTTGTTGTGGCACTGGCCCACCTTGGCGTAGAGGACGTTCAGGCTGTTGGAAATCAGCTTTTTGTTCATGGTGGGCAGAACGCTGCCGTGGTAGACGCTGTCCTTCATCTTGTCGGGATTGGGGATGTCGTCGGCCGTCAGGACGGCGCCGGTGCGGTCTGCGCTGCGGCCCAGCAGATAGTCGCAGGACACCCCATAGTAGTCCGCAACCCGGACCACAAAGTCCAAGCCGCATTCCCGGATGCCTTTTTCATAGTGGGACAAAAGGGCCTGGGAAATATGCAGATCCTCCGCGGCCTGTTTCTGGGTGATGCCCCGCTCGGTGCGCAGCAGCTTGATGATACGGTTGAATTCCATGAATGATCCTCCCGGGCTTTGATGGTTTCCGCATAGCCGACGAAAAAAGCCCTTTTTACCTTTCTTTCAACAACATGTTGATTATACACAAGGGAAAACGACTTGTAAAGGAAAAAATCGCCGATGTTTTGCGTGATTTTTCGTCGTTTTTGTCAAAAGACTTGCCCTGCCACCAGATATATGATACACTTAACCATATTCCCCGCCTATCTTGTGTCTGCGGCGCGCCGCGGACGCAAAATTTTTTTGGAGCGCGGGGCTCTGGTACGAAAGAGGTGCGTTGTTTGCATGAAGACCTTTAAGCTGCATCTGATCCGCCACGGCCTGACCGCCGGCAATCTGGAGGGTCGGTACATCGGCGGCGGGACCGACCTGCCCCTGTGCGACGAGGGCCGGGCCCAGCTGGCCGAGCTGCAGGCGCGGTTTACTTACCCGGAGGTGGATACCGTCTTTTCCTCCCCGATGCTGCGGGCGGTCGAGACGGCGAACATCCTTTTCCCGGGGGCGGCCCATCAGTTTACCGTCCACGACCTGCGGGAGGCTCATTTCGGCGTGTTTGAGAACCGCCCGGTGAAAGAGCTGGTGAAGGACCCGGATTTCTCCCGCTGGATCACCCCCGGCTCCGGCTTCACCCCCGAGGGGGCCGAGCCCACGGCGGATTTCCACCGGCGGTGCGGCGAGTCCCTCCTGAAACTGTTTGAGTATATGATCCGGATGGACGTCACCGAGGCCGCCTGCGTCACCCATGGCGGCGTCATCGTCAGCATGCTGTCCCAGCACGCCCTGCCCAGCCGCCGCCCCGAACAGTGGATGGCCGACCCCGGCTGCGGCTATACCGTCCAGACCGACGTCCAGCTGTGGATGCGGGACCGGATGGTGGAGGCCATCGATATCGTGCCCTACGGCTACGCCGACACCCTGCGGGGCCAGGCCGAGACCGAGGAAAACGAATCCTACCGGTAAAACCGGGCCAAAGGGAGCGCCCTGCGCTCCTGCACCGTCAAAAGAAAGCGCCGCTCCCTGCCTGAACCGCCCCATATTGTGCGGACAGTACAAAAAAGAGGCCTGCAAGGGGTAGAACAAGCGAATCAAAGACTGGCCTGGCGAAGCGAGAGCGGAGCCAGGCCAGTCTTTGTCTGGAGC
>NZ_NFHK01000031.1:0-30343 GCF_002161315.1 Faecalibacterium sp. An77 | reverse complement strand
TTTTGGGGGAACTCCCGCTGCAAGTTTTCGCTGCTTTCGATTATATCGGGAAAGAAATCCACGCATTTCCTTATATGTGAATCCCAGCTTCTCTCCAATCTGACGCAGAGTCATTCCCTAGCTGCGAAGCTCTATTATTTCCTTCTCGTGTTCCTGAATGTGGCTGTATTTTCTGGGCATAGCAAAGACCTCCTGTAGTAGTTTTATTCTACCACAGGAGGCCTTCTTTTTTCACTGTCTACTTTTACTGGAGCAGTTCAGATGGGAAGAGCAGGGGCGCTGTTTTTATGGGTTCAGAAGCTCAGCGGGGGACAGATCAGAAGGCGATCTTCTCCTCCAGCCAGCTGCGCAGCTGGTCGATGGGCATACGGACCTGTTCCATGGTGTCGCGGTCGCGGACGGTGACGCAGTTGTCGGCTGCGATGCCCTTGGCCTCGTCGCCCACCGTGTCAAAGTCCACGGTGATGCAGTAGGGCGTGCCGATCTCGTCCTCGCGGCGGTAGCGCTTGCCGATGGAGCCGGTCTCGTCGTAGTCCACCATGAAGTACTTGGACAGCTCGTTGCGGATCTCCATGGCCTTGGGTCCCAGCTTCTTGCTCAGGGGCAGGACGGCGCACTTGAAGGGAGCCAGAGCCGGATGCAGGTGCAGCACGGTGCGGATATCTTCCTTGCCCTTGGCGTCGGTCAGGTGCTCCTCGTCGTAGGCCTCGCACAGGAAGGCCAGGGCCACGCGGTCGCAGCCCAGAGAGGGCTCGATGACGTAGGGGATATAGTGTTCGCCGCTCTCGGCGTCGAAGTACTCCAGGCTCTTGCCCGAGGCCTCCTGATGACGGTTCAGGTCATAGTCGGTGCGGTCGGCAATGCCCCACAGCTCGCCCCAGTCGGTGAACGGGAAGGCGTACTCAATGTCGGTGGTGGCACGGCTGTAGAAGGCCAGCTCGGCGGGCTCATGGTCCCGCAGGCGCAGGTGCTCTTCCTTGATGCCCAGGCTCAGCAGCCAGTTCTTGCAGTACTCCTTCCAGTAGGCGAACCACTCCAGGTCGGTGCCGGGCTTGCAGAAGAACTCGCACTCCATCTGCTCGAACTCGCGGGTGCGGAAGGTGAAGTTGCCCGGGGTGATCTCGTTGCGGAAGGCCTTGCCCACCTGGCACACGCCGAAGGGCAGCTTGCGGCGGGTGGTGCGCTGGATGTTGGCAAAGTTGACAAAGATGCCCTGAGCGGTCTCGGGCCGCAGGTAGCACACCGAGGAGCTGTCCTCGGTGACGCCGATGGCGGTCTTGAACATCAGGTTGAACTTGCGGATGGGGGTGAAGTCGTGCTTGCCGCAGACGGGGCAGACCACCTGCTCATGCTCGGCGATGAACTGGTCCATCTCGTCAAAGCTCATGGCGTCCACGTTGACGTCGGGGAACTCGTCCGAGATCAGCTTGTCGGCGCGGTGACGGGCCTTGCAGGCGCGGCAGTCCAGCAGGGGGTCCGAGAAGCTGGCCACGTGGCCGGTGGTCACCCAGGTCTGGGGGTTCATCAGGATGGCTGCATCCAGGCCCACGTTGTAGGGGCTCTCCTGCACAAACTTCTTCAGCCATGCCTTCTTGACGTTGTTCTTAAATTCCACGCCCAGGGGGCCGTAGTCCCAGCTGTTGGCCAGGCCGCCGTAAATCTCCGAACCGGGGAAAACGTAGCCCCGGTTCTTGCACAGGGCGACAATCATATCAAGGGTCTTTTCGCTGTGTTCCATAACAAATACATCCTTTCCGTCCGCGGCTGGTTTGCCGTGTCGTTGTGTCGGCCCGGGCCAGCCCCGGGCGCAGTACCTCTTTACTTTACCATGTTCCGCGCAAAATAACAAGGCCTGCAGCGGTTTTGGGGCGGGCGGTGGACAACCGGGGCCGATTGGGCTATACTGATAGCAAAACCATTATCATCCGGCCTGCCCGGCCGGGAAAGGATCAGGAACTATGGAAAACTTTGCACAACTGCTGAAGCAATACGCCGAATTCATCGTCCGGGTGGGCTGCAACGTCCAGCCGGGCCAGACCCTGATTATCAGCGCGCCCCTGGCGGCGGCCCCCCTGGCCCGCCTGTGCGTCCGCAGCGCCTTTGAGGCCGGCGCCCGGGATGTCCGGGTGGACTGGAGCGACGACGACGTCACCCGCACCCGGATGGAGCTGGGCGCCGAGGAGGCCCTCTGCGACGTCAAACCCTATGTCCTGCGCAGCTATCTGGACTACGCCGAGAGCGAGGGCAGCGTCTGCGTCCTGAGCCTCCTGGCCAATGACCCCGAGGCCATGGCCGGCCTGGACGCCGGCAAGGTGAGCCGCGTGTCGGCGGCCCGCCGCAAGGCCCTGCGCCCCTGGCGGGAGTACACCATGAACGACCGGGTGCAGTGGTCCATTGCGGCCATGCCCTCTCCGGCCTGGGCCAAAAAGCTGTTCCCCGACCTGCCGGAGGAGGAAGCCGTGGAAAAGCTCTGGCAGCTGATCTTTGATACCTGCCGGGTTACCGGCGGCGACCCCGTCCACGCCTGGCAGGCCCATCTGGACCGCCTCAAGACCCTGCAGAACAAGATGAACGCCCTGGACCTGGAGTCGGTACATTTTGAGAGCTCCAACGGCACCGACCTGACGGTGGGCCTGGCCGACGGCGCTGTCTGGGAGAGCGCTTCCAGCGTCAGCGAGAAGGGCTATGTGTTCCTGCCCAACATCCCCACCGAGGAGATTTTCACCGCTCCCCACAAGGACAAGGTCAACGGCGTGGTCTATGGCACCAAGCCCTATATCCACGGCGGCCAGGCCATCAAGGGCTTCCATGTGACCTTTAAGGACGGCCGGATTGTGGAGTACGGCGCCGAGGAAAACGAGGCCCTTCTGGGTGAAATCCTGGACACCGACGAGGGCGCCCGCCACATCGGCGAGGTGGCTCTGGTGCCCGCCTCCAGCCCCATCAACCGCAGCGGCGTCATCTTCTACAGCACCCTGTTCGATGAGAACGCCTCCTGCCACATCGCGTTCGGCGCCAGCTATCCCGGCACCACCCGGGGCGGCACCACCCTGTCGGAGGAGGAGCTGACCGCCCGCGGCATGAACCAGTCCCTCATCCATGAGGACGTCATGATCGGCGCCGAGGACACCCGCATCACCGGCCTCACCCGGGACGGCTGCACCGTGCCTCTGTTTGAGGGCGGCGAGTGGGTCCTGGCTTAATTCATCCGGAAACTTCTGGGAGAAGGAGGGCACGGCCCCTCTTTCTCCCTTTTGTTTAGGGACGGGAAGGGGCCTTTCGGACGGGGAGGGGCCTCTTTTCTTTCAAAATACTTGCATATTCCGCCGATGTGTGGTATATTCTGATAGTACGAATACACGATTGAATGGAAAGTGGGCCGCAAGGTCCGCTTTTCTTGTTTGATATGGAGGTTTAAGCATGGCGAAACAAGCTGGCGGCAATACCGCGCGGCGGGTGGAGGCTCTGGTGCGCCCCATTGTGGAGGGCATGGGCCTGCGGCTTTGGGATGTGGTCTTTGAGAAGGAGGGTCCCGACTGGTACCTGCGCGTTCTGATTGACCGGGACGGCACCATGGATACCGATACCTGCGCAGAAGTTTCCCATGCGCTGGACCCCGTGCTGGATGCGGAGGACCCCATCCCCCAGAGCTACTATCTGGAAGTGGGTTCCCCCGGCCTGGGCCGCCGCCTGACCCGTCCCGAGCACTACGACGCCATGATGGGCCAGAAGATCCGTCTGCGTCTGTACCGCCCCGATGCGTCGGGCCGGCGGGATCTAGCCGGCATCCTGACGGCGCGGGAAGAGGACACCATTACCATTGAGACCGAGGCAGGCCCCGCCCAGGTGGCCCTGAGCGCCATCACCATGGCCCGTCTGTGCGACGACGAGGACCTGTTCTGATCCCTGCGGCCCCCAGCGGCGCAGGATTTCTGCCCGGCTCCGCGCCCTTTGGGGCGGGACGCCGGCGTCCGGCCTGTGCCCAGGACGTCCGGGCCGGACGTACACCCTTTGACAGCCTGATTGAATGAGAACATACCGGGAGGAAGACTTAAAAATGGCAGGCAACAACGAATTTTTTGAAGCGCTTACCATGCTGGAACATGAGCGCGGCATCACTGCAGAATACCTGATCGAGAAGATCCGCGCGGCCATCGTCATTGCAGTCAAGAAGAACTACGATGTCGAGGACGACAATGTGGCGGTGGAGATCGACCCCACCACGGGCAAGTTCAACGTTGCCCTGGTGCAGGAGGTCGTGGCCGATGAGGATTGGGTGAGCGAGTACGCCGAGATCCCCCTGAGCAAGGCCCAGACCCTCCGCCGGACCTATCAGCCCGGCGACCGGGTCATCACTCCCCTCAAGACCAAGGAGTTCGGCCGCATCGCTGCACAGACCGCCAAGCACGTGATCCGTCAGGGCATCCGTGAGGCCGAGCGCAGCCAGCAGCTGAGCGAGATCCAGTCCAAGAGCCACGACATCGTCATGGCCACGGTCACCCGCGTGGATCATGAGCGCGGCATCGTGGCGGTGGATATGGGCAAGGGCGGCGAGGCCATCCTGCCCCGCAGCGAGCAGGTGCCCGGCGAGACCTACACCGAGGGCCAGCAGCTGCAGGTGTATATCATCGACGTGGTCAGCACCGAGCGCGGTCCCCGCGTCATGATCAGCCGCACCCACCCCGGCCTGGTCAAGCGCCTGTTTGAGCTGGAGGTCCCCGAGATCTTCGACGGCACCGTCGAGGTCAAGGCCATCAGCCGCGAGGCCGGCACCCGCACCAAGATGGCGGTTGCCTCCCGCGACCCCAACGTCAACCCCGTGTCGGCCTGCATCGGCCCCCGCGGCGACCGTGTGGCCGCTGTGGTGGAGCACCTGCACGGTGAGAAGATCGACATCGTCCAGTGGAGCGAGGACCCCGCCGCCTTCATCGCGTCGGCCCTCAGCCCGGCCAAGGTCCTGAAAGTGGAGCTGCTGCCCGGCGAGACCCGCTCCTGCCGCGTCACCGTGCCCGACGGCCAGCTGAGCCTGGCCATCGGCAACAAGGGTCAGAACGCCCGCCTGTGCGCCCGTCTGACCGGCTATAACATCGATATCCGGCCCGAGAGCGGCTACTACGGCGAGGAAGAAGACAAGCCCGAGGACGCTCCCGTTGAGAGCCCCGCAGCCGAGGCATCGGCTCAGCCGGACGAGGCCGCTGAATAAACAGGGGAGGGAAACGGATGCCGCAAAAGAAGATACCCATGCGCCAGTGCATCGGCTGCCAGACCAGCCGCCCCAAAAAGGAGCTGGTGCGTGTCGTGCGGGGGCCGGACGGCTCCATCAGCATCGACACGGTGGGCAAAAAGCCGGGCCGGGGAGCTTATCTCTGCCCCGACCCTGCCTGCCTGGCCAAGGCGCAGAAGAAAAAGGCGCTGGAGCGCAGCTTTGAACAGCCCGTCCCCGCCGAAGTTTATGAGGCGCTGGCCGCACAGCTGGCCGCCGCCCAGGAGGAGGGAACCGATGCCAAAGCATAACACTGCCCCCAAGAAACCGGCCCTGCCCCCGGAGGACGCATTGTTCCAGGCCCTGAGCCTGTGCCGCAAAGCCGGCAAACTGGTGATGGGCTTTGACGCGGTGGAGGACGCCGCCGTCAAGGGTACGGCCTGGCTGGTTCTCACCGCAGCGGATGCCAGCCCCAAGACGGTGCAGCGCATGGCGCGCAACGTCGGCGACCTGGTGGACGTTCTGCCCACCCCGCTGACTATGGACCGTCTGGCTCCGCTGGGCCGCCGCCCCGTGGCCGTCTTTGCCGTGACAGACCGCAATCTGGCCCGGCTGTGCTACGACCGCCTGGATGCGTGCGGCACCATCAAACACGAGGAGGAAATGACTGAATGATCGTAAAATATAAAGTGACCGATTTTGCAAAGGACACCGGCCTGCCCGTCAGGAAGATCCTCGATACGCTGGCTGCCATCGGCATCGAGGGCAAGAAGAACAGCTCTGTCCTGGAGGAAAAGGACCTGAACGCCCTGCTGGACCGGCTGAGCCGGGACAACAGCGAGGCAGACCTGTCGGCCTTCCTGAACAGCGCCAAGCCCGAGCCCGCCAAGGAGGCAGCCCCTGCTGCCAAGGCCAATGCCCCCAAGGCAGCCGCCAAGAACAGCGACAAGGCCGGCAAGGGCGGCAACGCCCAGGCCGCTGACAACAGCGGCAAGCAGCAGGCGCAGGCTGCCAAGAACAATAACAACAACGGCAATAACGCCAACAGCGCCCGCAAGAACCAGCCCCAGCAGCCCCACAAGAAGCGGGACGAGAAGACCGTCTCCTTCAGCGAGCTGGCCCGTGAGACCGGCACCAAGGCATCGGCCGCCGAGGCTGTGGAAGTCAAGCGCGAGAGCAACCAGGTGACGGTGGATACCCGCACTGTGGACGTCAACGTGGACCGCTTCGATGTCCGCTACGACGACCTGGCCTCCACCAAGAACACCGAGAACCGCCGCAAGCCCACTCCCCAGGGCAACAAGCAGAAGTTCTCCCAGCGGACCCAGCGTCAGCGCCAGCAGTTCCAGAAGGGCAAGCGGGAGACCGAGGCCGAGCGGATGCAGCGCATCCAGCTGGAGAAGGCCCGCAATGCCCAGCTGAAGGTGTCCATCCCCGATGAAATCACCATCGCCGACCTGGCCGCCCGCCTGAAGCAGCAGGCCAGCAAGGTTATCGCCAAGTGCATGCAGATGGGCGAGATGCACGCCATCAACGACGTCATCGACTTTGATACCGCCTGCCTGATCGCCGAGGAGTTCCACGCCAAGGTGGAGCACGAGGTCCACGTCACCATCGAGGAGCGCCTGTTTGTGCAGGAGGAGGACAACGAGGCCGATCTGGTGTCCCGTCCGCCGGTTGTCTGCGTCATGGGCCACGTTGACCACGGCAAGACCAGCATTCTGGACGCCATCCGCAAGACCAACGTCACCGCAGGCGAGGCCGGCGGCATCACCCAGGCCATCGGTGCATACCAGGTCAAGGTGGGCAACGACCTGATTACCTTCCTGGATACCCCGGGCCATGAGGCATTCACCTCCATGCGTGCCCGCGGCGCCAACATGACCGACATTGCGGTCCTGGTGGTGGCTGCCGACGACGGCATCATGCCCCAGACCATTGAGTCCATCAACCACGCCAAGGCCGCCGACGTCAAGGTCATCGTGGCCATCAACAAGATGGATAAACCCACCGCCAACCCCGAGCGCGTCATGGAGGATCTGACCAAGTACGGCCTGATCTCCGAGGACTGGGGCGGCGATACCGCCTGCATCCCCGTGTCGGCCCTCACCGGCATGGGCATCAATGACCTGCTGGAGCGGATCGCTCTGGAGGCCGAGGTCATGGAGCTGAAGGCCAACCCCAACCGCCGCGGCAAGGGCGCTGTGGTGGAGGCCCGTCTGGACAAGGGCCAGGGCCCCATCGCTACTCTGCTGGTCCAGAACGGCACCCTGCACGCCGGCGACGTCCTGATTGCCGGCACCGCCGTGGGCCGTGTCCGCACCATGCGGGACGACAAGGGCCGCGCCATCACCACCGCCGGCCCCTCCACCCCTGTGGAGATCACCGGTCTGACCGCTGTGCCTGAGGCCGGCGACCTGTTCGAGGCCGTCGAGGACGAGCGCCTGGCCCGTGAGCTGGCCGAGAAGCGCGCCGCCGCCGCCCGCGAGAAGCAGTTCTCCGCCTTCCAGAAGGTCACCCTGGATAATCTGTTCACCCAGATGGCCCAGAATGACATGAAAGAGCTGGCCATTGTGGTCAAGGCCGACGTCCAGGGCTCTGCCGAGGCCGTCAAGCAGTCGCTGGAGAAGCTGTCCAACGAGGAGGTCCGGGTCCGGGTCATCCACGCCGGCGTCGGCGCCATCAGCAAGTCCGACGTGGACCTGGCTGACGCTTCCAACGCCATTATCATCGGCTTCAATGTCCGTCCCGACAACATCGCCAAGGAAGAAGCTGCCGCCACCAAGGTGGAAATGCGTATGTACCGCGTCATCTACGACGCCATCAACGATGTTTCGGACGCTATGAAGGGTATGCTGGCTCCCAAGTTCCGCGAGGTTTCTCTGGGCGAGCTGCAGGTCCGCCAGGTGTACAAGATCAGCAGCGTGGGCACCGTCGCCGGCTGCCGCGTCACCTCCGGCAAGATCACCCGCGACAGCAAGATCCGCGTGGTCCGTGACGGCATCGTCATCGCCGAGGACGAGATCGCATCCCTCCGCCGCTTCAAGGACGACGTCAAGGAAGTGGCCGACGGCTACGAGTGCGGCGTCACCCTGGAGAAGTTCTCCGACGTCAAGGAGGGCGACGTGTACGAAGCCTTCCGCATGGAGGAGTACAGAGACTGAGAATCCCCGGCCCGGGGCCGCGGTCCCGGCGGGTAAAATCTTATGGAATCAACGCTTTTTTCACGTCTTGTGAGAAAGGAGCAACACCATGTCTGAGAAAAACATGGGCCGTCTGGCGCAGGACATGAAGCGGGAGATCATTGCCATCATCTCCCGGCTGAAGGACCCGCGTCTGTCCGGCGGCCTTCTAACCGTCACCCGGCTGGACGTCACGCCCGACCTGGATGTGGCGAAAGTTTATGTGAGCGTGCTGGGCAACCCGGAGGGTCCCGCGCCGGTCATCAAGGCGCTGAACTGCGCCGCCGGCCACGTCCGCACCGAAATCAGCCGCAAAATGCACATCCGCAAGGCTCCCCGCCTGATCTTCGTCGAGGACGACGGCGCAGCCTATGCGGCCCATATCAACGAGCTGCTCAAGGAACTGAACGTGGACAGCGGGCCGGACGCCTCTGAAGAGGCCGACGGGGAATAACCCGCCCGCGGAAAGGACAAAACACTTATGACCGAACCGCTGAATGTGGAGCAGGCGGCCGCCATGCTGCGGAACGCCGACAACATTCTGATCCTCTGCCATAAAAACCCGGACGGCGACACCATCGGCTGCGGCAGCGCATTGTATTATGCGCTGGCCTCCCTGGGCAAGACGGCGGCCGTCCTGTGTTCCGATCCCATCCCCCGCCGGCTCAGCTATACCCGGCCCCGGCTGTTCCGGGGCGAGTTTGAGCCGGGTCTGGTGGTGGCGGTGGACGTGGCCGGGACCCAGCTTTTCGGGGACAGCGGCTTGATGCCGTCCTACAGCCGCCGGGTGGATCTGTGCATTGACCACCACGCCGGCAACAACGGCTACGCCCAGTACACCCTGCTGAACCCCGAGGCCGCCGCGGCAGCTGAGCTGCTGTGGGAGGTCATCGAGGCCATGGGGGTGCAGCTGGACTCCCAGATGGCCGATTGCCTCTACACCGGCTTGGCCACCGACACCGGCTGTTTCCGGTTTGCCAACACCAAAGCCAAGACCCACCGGGTGGCGGCCCGCCTGATGGAGGCGGGGGCCCGGGTGGAGGAGCTGAACACCCTGCTCTTTGCCACCAAGACCCGGGGACAGATGGAGGCCGAGCGGATCGCCCGCAGCCATCTGGAATATGCTCTGGATGGCCGGTGCGCCCTGATCTGGCTGGACCGGGACGAAATCGAGGCCAGCCAGGCCGACCCCTCCGACCTGGAGGAGCTGACCGCCCTGCCCATCGGCATCGAGGGGGTCAAGATCGGCCTGACCTTCCGTCAGCAGCCCGGCGGCAGCTGGCGGGTGAGCATCCGCACCGCCAACGGGGTGGATGCGGTGGCAGTGGCCCGGCGCCTGGGCGGCGGCGGCCATCTGCGGGCGTCCGGCTGTGAGCTGCTGGGCACCCTGGACAATGCCAAGAGCGCCGTTCTGGCCGAGGCGAAAGCCGTTCTGGACCAGAGCGGGGAGGAGGCATAATGCAGGGAATCCTCATCGTTGACAAGCCCGCCGGCTGGACCAGCTTTGACGTCATCGCCAAGATGCGGGGGGTGCTGGGCACCCGGAAGCTGGGCCACAGCGGCACGCTGGACCCCATGGCCACCGGCGTCCTGCCGGTGTTCTGCGGGGGAGCCAGCAAGGCGGTGGACCTCCAGCTCAACCACGACAAAACCTATCGGGCCACCCTGCGGCTGGGCAGCCGCACCGACACCGGTGATATCACCGGCACGGTGCTGGAAACCCGCCCCGTCACCGCCGGAGAGGCGGAACTGAAAGACATCCTGCCCCGGTTTGTGGGGCCCCAGATGCAGGTGCCGCCCATGTACTCGGCGGTGAAGATCAACGGCCAGCCCCTCTACAAGGCGGCCCGCCAGGGCCTGACGGTGGAGCGGAAGGCCCGCCCCATCGAGATTTACGGCATCACCTATGAGGGCAGCCCCGCCCCGGGGGAGTACACCCTGACGGTCCGCTGCTCCAAGGGAACCTATATCCGCACCCTGCTGGAAGATATCGCCCAGGGGATGGGCCAGCTGGGGACCATGAGCGCCCTGCGCCGCACCCAGGCGGGCCTGTTCGCCGAGGCGGACGCCCACACCCTGGAGGAAATTCTGGCCGCCAAAGAGGCCGGCCCCGACGCACTGGAAGGGCTGCTGCTGCCGGTGGAGCGGGTGTTTGAACCGCTGCCCCTGCTGAAGGTCAGCCCCGGCGTGGCCCAGCACCTCTACAATGGCTGCCCCACCAGCCGCTACCCGGCCCCCGACGGCCGCTACCGCGTGCAGGATGAGGCGGGGCAGTTCCTGGGCCTGGCCAACATCACCGGCGGCGTGCTGCGGGTGGAAAAGCTCTTTGTGGAGCGCGGATGAGGCCGCAGGCCCCGATCAATCTTTTGGGAATCAGAAACTATGCAGATTTATCCAACCATGTCGCCCCTGGAACTCGGGGGCAAGCAGGGCAGCGCGGTGGCGCTGGGCTATTTTGACGGCATCCACATCGGCCACCGGTCGGTGATCGGCGGGGCGGTGGACTGGGCCGCAGCCCATGGAGCAGCCCCGGCGGTGTTCACCTTCAAGCTGCCCGCCGGCAGCAAGATCAAGGGCCGCCGCCTCTTTTCCGCCGAGGACAAGCACCGTCTGGTGGCGGGCCTGGGGGTGGAACACTACCTGGTGCCCGCCTTTGAGGACATCCAGGCCATGACCCCCGACCAGTTCGTCCGGGGTCTGGTGGCAGACTGTCAGGCCCGGGCCTTCTTCTGCGGGGAAAACTTCACCTTCGGCGCCAAGGCCGCCGGAAACCCGGCCCTGCTGCAGGAACTCTGCGCCCCCCTGGGGGTGGAGGTTCATATCCTGCCCATGGCGCAGTATGAGGGCAAGCCGGTTTCCTCCACCCGCATCCGGGCGGCTCTGGAGGGGGGCGACATCCCCGCCGCCAATGGAATGCTGGGTGCGCCCTACGCCATCCGGTTCCCGGTGCGGCATGGCCAGGGCCTGGGACACACTCTGGGGGTGCCCACCATCAACCAGATTTACCCCGACGGCTACCAGTTGCCCCGGTACGGCATCTACATCACCCGCACCTGGATCGGCGGCAAGGCATATCCCTCGGCCACCGGCCTGGGCAGCCGCCCCACCGTCAACGACGACCCCGCCAAGGTCACCTGCGAGACCTTTATTCCCGGTTTCTCGGGGGACCTGTACGGCGCGGACCCGGTGGTGGAGTTCCACACCTACCTGAGCCCCAGCAAGAAGTTCGATACGCTGGACGAGCTGCGTGCCTGCATCCAGAACGCCGCCCGCCGGGCACAGGAATACTTCCAATAAGAAAAAGACCTGCCTCCTGTTTCCAGGACGGCAGGTCTTTTTGTTGTCGGTCAGCGGGTTTTGTCAGACCCAGAGGGATGGGTTTTGATAGCGGGCGTCCAGCTCGGCGCTGAAAATCCGTCCGTTCAGAATCTGGCGGATCACCAGCTCCTTGGTGCTGTCCGGGACGCTGTTGTCGGCGTCCAGCCGGTCCAGAACGGCGCCGCAGTCCGACGGGGCGTCCTGGAGGGTGAAGGCGGCCGAATCGGCGCTGTTCCCGGCGTCCAGCACCAGGGCCCGGGGAGAGGCGGCGGTCCAGGGCTGCCAGTCCACCCCGGCGCCGTCGGGTGTGCCGGTGCGGATGAAGGAGCGGAAGGCCGCGGTGAACCGGTCGGACAGGGCGGCAAAGCCGGGGCTGCTGAGGGAGACAAAACCGGGAAGGCTGTTTTCACCCGACAGCAGGGGAAGGCTGATGCCGTGGTAGGACCCAAGGCCCATGGCCCGGATGGGGCTGGCGCTGTCTGCGCCGCCGTAAGCGATCTCGCACACCCAGACAGGGGCAGCGGAACGGCTGGACAGGGAGGCTGCGGCGGCTCCGCCGTTGAAAATCCGGTACAGCTCGGAGCCGTAGGCGGTGGCAAAATCCCGGGCCGCGGCGGTGTCGGCGGCGCTGAGGCCGTTGGTCTGCACCGTAGTGGTCAGGGGATTGAACAGGCTGAACTCGGTGGTGCCGGTCACCAGCAGCAGGGGAACCGGGCAGGACAGGGGAGCGTCCAGGCCGTTTTCAGGCAGGAGAACCCCGTCCGCAAACAGGTGGGGGAAACTGCTCATCCGAATCCCGCCGCCGTCGGCCATCAGCAGGCAGACCCGGGCGGGGTCCAGATCGTACAGCCAGCGGGTCACGTCCTCGCCGTTGGTGAGAAGCCAGTCCGCCGCTGCGGTTTGGTCGGAGAACAGGCCGTCCTCCACTGCCAGAGGCGCAAAGGCCGCGGCGGTCTGGCGGGCGCTGGCGTCGGGGTCGGCCATGGTCAGCCCGCCCGACAGGGACACCGCCCGCTGGAACCGCCCTGCAAAATAGGGGCTGGCCAGCATGGCCAGCACATCCCGTCCGCCGGCGGAAAAGCCCATGGCGGTGACATTGGCGGGGTTGCCGCCAAAAGAGGCAATGTTTTCCTGCACCCAGTCAAAGGCTTTGGCGGCGTCCAGCAGGGCATAGTTGCCGGTGCTGTCGGGGCCGTTCTGGAGGGCGGGCAGGCTGTTGAAGCCCAGCAGGCCCAGCCGGTACCCCACCGACACAAGGACGCATTCGGCCCGGGCGGACAGGGAGCCGCCCGGCAGTTCCTCCGGGGAACCGGTGCGGTTGCCGCCGCCGTGGAAATACACCACCACCGGCAGCCCGGCGGCGCCGTCCGGAGCATAAACGTCCAGCTTGAGACAGTCCTCGGTGCCGGCGGCCATCCCGTTGCAGCACTGCAGGGCCATGGGGGCGGGCGCGGTGCAGTCCAGCGGATCGGACCAGGGGGCCGGGTCCTGGGGCGGCTGCCAGCGCAGCGACCCCGACGGGGCGGCGCCGTAGGGCACCCCGTACCAGGCCAGAACGCCTCCGGCTTTGTTTTCCCGGCCCTGGACCGGGCCAAAGGAGGTGGGCCGGAGGGTGCCCTGCAGAGGAGCGGAAGGGGGTTCGGCCTGGCTGGCCTGGGCCGGCAGGCCGCCGGCCAGACCGGCCGCCGTCAGGGCCCCCGCTTTCAGAAAGCCTCGCCGTGAAATGTTCATGGTTGATTTACTTCCTTTCTGTTGCACTGCTTACCAGTATAACAAAACATCCCCCGAACACAAGTGAAAATTCCGTGGCAGAGCCTCCGGCAGAACTACCTAAAATTGTTTCAACAATTCGGGGGTTTTGTGCTTGCTTTTTGTACGTTTTTTTGCTATACTATCCACGTTACCGCGGCGCAGCGATGGGAGTATGCCCGTTTGCGAGGGAAGACCGTTTCCCACCGCTTTGTCACGGCAGAAATAATAGAAAGAGGTATTTTTCCATGAACAAACAGGAAGTTATGGCCAAGGTTGCCCTCAACGAGAAGGACACCGGTTCCCCCGAGGTTCAGGTTGCTCTGCTGACCGCTCACATCAATGAGCTGAACGAGCACCTCAAGAAGAACCCCAACGATCACCACAGCCGCCGCGGTCTGCTGAAGATGGTTGGCCGCCGCCGCAATCTGCTGGCTTACCTGCAGAAGAAGGATGTGGAGCGCTACCGCGCCCTGATCGCTACGCTGGGTCTGCGCAAGTAATTTCAATGAACGAGGGGGCAGGCACCATCCAAAGGTGCCTGCCTTTTTCCTTAGGGTGGATTTTTGGCCGGGTATTGGTAAGCCGGGCCGCCGCTGCGTGTTGCAGCAGTAAATCGGGCGTCTGAGAGGCGCACGCCCCTCTGGGACGTCGGATTTATTGCTATAGCTCGCGGCGGCCGGCCTGATGATATGCCGGGCGCCCCAGCGCCCGGACAAACAAGGAGGTAACTACATGGCAATCGAATTCGGCTCCCGCAAAGAGACCTTCCCCAACTACAAGGTCTATGAGATGGAACTGGCAGGCCGCCCGTTCAAGGTCGAGATGGGCAAAATGTGCGGGCTGTCCAACGCCAGTGCTCTGATCCGCTACGGCGAGACCGTTGTGCTGTGCAACGTCACGATGAGCCCCAAGCCCCGGGAAGGGGTGGACTTCTTCCCCCTGAGCGTCGAGTATGAGGAGAAGCTGTACGCAGCAGGCCGCATCCCCGGCAGCTTCATGCGCCGTGAAGGCCGTCCCGGCGAGCGTGCCATCCTGACCAGCCGGGTGGTGGACCGCCCCATGCGCCCCCTGTTCCCCAAGGAAATGCGCAATGACGTCTGCATCACCATGACTGTCATGAGCCTGGACCCCGACTGCAGCCCCGAGATCGCCGGCATGATCGGCGCCTCTCTGGTGACCGCCGTGTCCGAGATTCCCTGGAACGGCCCCATCGGCGGCGTCCAGGTGGGCCTGGTGGACGGCGAAATCGTCCTGAACCCCACCTATGAGCAGCGCCGGGTCAGCGACCTGGCCCTGACGGTGGCCGGCACCATGGACAAGATCGTCATGATCGAGGCCGGCGCCAACGAGGTGGACGAGGACACCATGCTCAACGCCATCAAGACCGCCCATGTGGAGATCAAGAAGACCATCGCCTTCATCAACGAGATCGTGGCCGAGCGGGGCAAGGACAAGGTCCAGTTCCAGACCGCCGGCATCGATATGGAGATCTTCCACGCCGTCCATGACAAGTACCTCGACCGGTTCAAGGCCGCCATGGACACCGACGACAAGAACGTCCGCGACGCAGCCCTGCTGCCCATTCTGGATGACATCGCCGCCGAGTACCCCGACCTGACCGCCGCCGACCTGGATCTCATCAGCTACAAGATGCAGAAGCAGGTGGTTCGCCGCTGGCTGCTGGATGAGGGCAAGCGTGTGGACGGCCGCGGCATCAACGAGATTCGTCCTCTGGCCGCCGAAGTGGGCATCCTGCCCCGCGTCCATGGCTCGGGCATGTTCACCCGCGGCCAGACCCAGGTGCTGACCACCTGCACCCTGGGCGGCACCAAGGACAGCCAGCTGATGGACGACCTGACCGATGAGCAGACCAAGCGCTACATCCATCACTATAACTTCCCGCCGTACTCGGTGGGCGAGGCCCGCGCACCCCGCAGCCCCGGCCGCCGCGAGATCGGCCACGGCGCTCTGGCTGAGCGCGCTCTGGTGCCGGTGCTGCCCTCCATGGAGGACTTCCCCTACACCATCCGCTGCGTCTCGGAGGTCCTGAGCTCCAACGGCTCCACCTCCCAGGCTTCCATCTGCGGCTCCACCCTGGCCCTGATGGACGCAGGCGTGCCCATCAAGGCCCCCGTGGCCGGCATCTCCTGCGGCCTCATCACTGAGGGCGACCGCTGGATGACCATGCTGGACATCCAGGGCGTGGAGGACTTCCACGGCGATATGGACTTCAAGGTGGGCGGCACCCGCAAGGGCATTACCGCCATCCAGATGGACATCAAGATCGACGGCCTGACCTACGACATCATTGCGGATGCCTTTGAGAAGTGCCGCAAGGGCCGCCTGTATATTCTGGACGAGATCATCAAGCCGGTCATCGCCCAGCCCCGTCCCGAGCTGAGCCGCTGGGCACCCAAGATGTTCAGCATCGTCATCCCCACCGACAAGATCAAGGACGTCATCGGCAAGGGCGGCAAGGTGATCCAGGAGATCTGCGCCAACTGCAACTGCAAGATCGATGTCCAGGAGGACGGCCACGTCTTCGTCTCGGCCATCGACCAGGAGGACGCCAAGCGGGCCATCTTCACCATCAAGACCATTGTGGAGGACCCCGAGATCGGCGCCATCTACAAGGGCAAGGTCACCCGCCTGATGAACTTTGGCGCATTCGTTGAGATTGCCCCGGGCAAGGAAGGCCTGGTCCACATCTCCAAGCTGGACACCAAGCGTGTCGAGCGGGTGGAGGATGTGGTGGCCGTGGGCGACGCCATCGTGGTCAAGGTCACCGACATTGACCAGCAGGGCCGCATCAACCTGTCCCGCCGCGACGCCATCATCGCGCTGGAGGCCCGCAAGAACAGCCAGAACAAGGAATCCTGATTGACTTAAAGCGCACACAAGCCGCTTCCCCTGCCGGGGAGGCGGCTTTTTTGATGGGGCAGGGAAGGCGGAAAAAAGAAAAAACTGTTTTTCTTATAAAAATACAGTTGTTTGTCTTGCATAGACGCCTGGGTTTTGCTATTATAAAGGAAACTGCTGCGAGGGTGCAGCGGCGGATGCAGTTTGAAAAAGAGAGGGGTATTGTTATGTACAAGGAAATGATGGACACCATCGGTCTGGTCAACGGCGTGGACCCGGAAGTGGGCGCGGCCATGGGCCGTGAGCTCACCCGTCAGCGGGAAAACATCGAGCTGATCGCCAGCGAGAACATCGTCTCTCCGGCGGTGATGGCCGCCATGGGCAGCGTGCTGACCAACAAGTACGCCGAAGGCCTGCCCGGCAAACGGTATTACGGCGGCTGCGTCTACGTGGACGAAGTGGAAAACATCGCCATCCGCCGCGCCTGCGAGCTGTTCGGCGCCAAGTATGCCAACGTGCAGCCCCACTCGGGAGCCCAGGCCAACCTGGCGGTCTACTTCGCCCTGCTGGAGCTGGGTGACACCGTCATGGGCATGGATCTGTCCCAGGGCGGTCACCTGACCCACGGCTCCCCGGTGAATATGTCGGGCAAAAATTACCACTTCTTCTCCTACGGCGTGGGGGAGGACGGTCGCATCGACTATGTGGAGCTGGAAAAGGCGGTCAAGAAGGTCCGTCCCAAGATGCTGGTGGCGGGCGCATCGGCCTATCCCCGGGCCATTGATTTCGAGAAGCTGGCCGAGATTGCCCACGGCTACGGCGCATACCTGATGGTGGATATGGCCCACATCGCCGGCCTGGTGGCAGGCGGCGCCCATCAGAGCCCGGTGCCCTACGCCGACGTGGTGACCACCACCACCCACAAGACCCTGCGGGGCCCCCGCGGCGGCCTGATCCTCACCAATAACGCCGTTCTGGCCAAGCGGATCAACTCGGCTGTCTTCCCCGGCACCCAGGGCGGCCCCCTGGAGCACGTCATCGCCGGCAAGGCGGTCTGCTTCGGCGAGGCCCTCAAGCCCGAGTTCAAGGTCTATGCCCACAAGATCGTGGAGAATGCCCAGGTCATGGCAGCCGAGCTGCAGGCCCGGGGCGTCCAGCTGGTTTCGGGCGGCACCGACAATCACCTGATGCTGGTGGACCTGCGTCAGGAGGAGTGCACCGGCAAGGAGCTGGAGGCCCGTCTGGACGCCGTCCATATCACCGCCAACAAGAACACCGTCCCCGGCGAGACCCGCAGCCCCTTTGTGACCTCGGGCGTCCGTCTGGGCACCCCGGCGGTCACCACCCGCGGCATGGGCGCCGAGGAGATGAAGATCATCGCCAACTGCATCGCCGACTGCATCTGGCACTTCGATGAAAAGAAGGACGACATCGCAGCCCGGGTGCTGGCTCTGACCAAGCAGTTCCCCCTGTACGAATAATCCCATACACAACAAAGGGCGAAGCCGCAATGGCTTCGCCCTTTTTCTGTCGATGAATTTTTACGGTTTGGCGCTGGGGTTGGACCGGGCCGCCACCTGTTCGTGGGTGGGGGGGATGTCCCCCTGGGCCGCCTTTTCCAGATGGCTGATGCGCTGGTCCAGGGCGGTGATCCGCTGGGAGACAATATCCGGCAGATCCTGCTGGTCCAGATCGTCGGCGGGATTCACCGACTTGTTGTTGATCCGCACCACCTCCGCCGGCACGCCCACGGCGGTGCAGTTGGCGGGCAGGTTGTGGAGCACCACGCTGCCGGCGCCCACCCGGGCGTTGTCCCCGATGTACACCGGGCCCAGCACCTTGGAGCCTGCGCCGATCAGCACGTTGTCTCCCAGGGTGGGGTGACGCTTGCCGGTGTCCTTGCCGGTGCCGCCCAGGGTGACCCCGTGGTAGATGGTGCAGTTGTCGCCGATCTCGGTGGTCTCGCCAAAGACGATCCCCATGCCGTGGTCGATGAACAGGTTTTTGCCGATGGTGGCGCCGGGATGGATTTCGATGCCGGTCTTATGCCGGCCCCGCTGGCTGATCCACCGCGCCAGGAAAAAATGTCCCCGCTGGTAGAGCCAATGGGCGATTTTGTGGTATACTAAGATGTGAAAACCCGGGTACAACAGGATAACTTCGATTACGCTGCGTGCGGCCGGGTCTTTGCGCTGAATATTGCGCGCGTCGTCAAGCAGACCCATGGACGTACCTCCTTCATATCCGAAAGCGATTGGCATGTGAATGTGTTTTTATTTTAGCACAGCCGGCGGCCAAAGTACAGCGCGCCGGTCACACAGAAGCGGGTTTTTGGCCTGCCAGCGGGGGAATTTGGACCCCTATGCAGAATTTTTGTAAGCTTTACTAAAAATTTCCGGGCATGGACGTACTACTTCTCACAAACAAAATTGCAGATATTATTGACACTTTTTGCGTTTCTATGATAAAATACCTAAAAGACAATTGCAGAAAGGGGAACCTGTATTTTATGATGTGCGTCTGCGGCGTTGAGAAGCTGAAGATGTGCTTTGCAGCCGGTTTTTTCGCAGCCGGTTTGTTCCCCATTTTCAAAATTTGAACTTTTCCCGTCTGGGAAAAGTTTTTTTTTGCCCGCGCCGGGACAGGCGCGGCTTCAAAAAGGAGGAAGCGGTCATGCTGATTCAACATGCAGTGGACGTCCATGGAGAAGAAATCGAACTCTACCTCAGCGAGGGCAAAATCCAGGCGGTGGGCCGTGGTCTGGCGGCCCTGGCCGGCCCGGAGGACGCCGTCCTGGACGCAGGGGGGCTGACGGTTCTGCCCGCCTTTGTGGACTTGCACGTCCACTGGCGTACCCCCGGCTTTGAATATAAGGAGGATGTCACCACCGGCAGCCATGCGGCGGCGGCCGGCGGCTATACCTTTGTCAATCTGATGCCCAACACCAAGCCGGTCTGTTCCTCGGCGGCCCAGGCGGCCATGATCGAGGACGAGGCCGCCCGGGTGGGCCTGTGCGACGCCAACCAGACGGTGTCCATCACCGAGAACTTTGACGGCCACACCCTGGACCACCTGAAAACCCTGCCCGAGTCGGTGCGCTTTGTCACCGAGGACGGCCACGGGGTCCAGAGCGCCAGCGTGATGGCCAAGGCCTTCGCCATCTGCCACCAGAAGGGGATCACCATTATGAGCCACGCCGAGGACATGGAGATCAGCCCCTGGGACTACCGGCTGGCCGAGGACGTGGAAACCCTGCGGAACTGCTGGCTCAGCGAGTACTATCAGACCCGGCTGCATATGTGCCATGTCTCCACCCGCGGAGCCATCGAGGCCATCCGCATCGCCAAGCTGCGGGGCGCGCCGGTCACCTGTGAGGTGACCCCCCACCACCTGTGGTTCACCGAGGATCTGTGCGATTACCGGGTCAATCCCCCCATCCGCACCGCCGACGATGTGGCGGCCCTGGTGGACGCCATCCAGGACGGCACCGTGGACGCCATCGCCACCGACCACGCTCCCCACTCGGAGGAGGACAAGGCGGCGGGCGCCGCCGGCATGGTGGGCAGCGAGACGGCTTTCGGCGTCTGCTACACCAAGCTGTGCCGCGGCGAGGGCCTGCCCCTGGAGCTGCTGAGCGAGCTGATGAGCGGCCGCCCCGCCCAGATTCTGGGCCTGAACAAGGGCCGTCTGGAGCCCGGCTACGACGCCGACCTGGTTCTGGTGGATCTGGACACCCCCTACACGGTGGACCGGGACAAGCTCCACTCCAAATCGAAGAACAGCCCTTATCAGGGGGCTGCACTCTATGGCTGTGTCTGCGCCACCATCAAAGGCGGCCAGCTGACCTATCAGGCTGAGTAAGATCAAAAGAAAGGGAATGATGCTATGATGACCAACATGGATAAGCTGTATGAGGCAGTCGAGGCTCGGGGCCCGGTCTGCGTCGGTCTGGACACCGATTTCTCCTATCTGCCCGAGGATTTTGTGGACACCGCTCTGAGCAAGGGCGAGAACATTGTCCGCTTCAACAAGGCTCTGATCGAGGCCACCAAGGCGGTCGCCGGCTGCTACAAGGTGCAGATCGCTTACTATGAGGCTCTGGGTCTGGACGGCCTGCGGGCTTACGCCGAGACCCTGCGGGCTGTCCGCGCCGCCGGCGTGCCCGTGATCGCTGACATCAAGCGGGGCGACATCGCCAAGACCGCCGAGATGTACGCCATCGGCCACTTCACCGGTGATTTCGAGGCCGATTTCGTCACCCTGGCCCCCTACATGGGCCTGGATTCCATCAGCCCCTATCTGCCCTACGCCGAAAAGGCCGGCAAGGGCATGTTCGTCCTCTGCCGCACCTCCAACGGCGGCGCTAAGGACTTTGAGTATGAGAAGCTGGCCGACGGCCGCCACGTCTATGACCTGGTGGGCGACAAGCTCAACGAGCTGGGCAAGGGCTACATGGGCGAGCACGGCTACTCCTCCATTGGCCTGGTCATCGGCGGCACCCACATCGAGGAGGCCTCCGAGATCCGCGCACGGTATCAGGACAGCTTCTTCCTGATCCCCGGCTACGGCGCCCAGGGCGGCAAGGCTGAGGACATCGCCCAGTACCTGAACAAGGGCAACGGCGGCACCGTCAACTCCAGCCGCGGCATCCTGCTGGCCTACAAGAAGCAGCCCGGCGTGGCCTTCGACGAGGCCGCCTACAACGAGTGCGTCAACATGAAGGAGGCCATTGCCCATGCGTGCAGCCTGCTGTAAGGCCACCGTCCTGGGCCAGAGCAACGTGGCATCGGATGTCCGGCTGCTGCGGGTCCTCTGGCCGGACCCCGGCCACGCCCCCCACGCGGGGCAGTTCTTCACCCTGCGCAGCTGGGGCGCAGGGGAGGCGCCGTTCCTCTCCCGGCCCATCAGCGTCCACAAGTGGGAGCCTGAGACGTTGACCGTCTCCTTCCTGTATCAGATTGTGGGCCAGGGCACCGAAAAGCTGGCCGCCCTGACCGAGGGCGACTTCATCCAGCTCACCGGTCCCATGGGCAACGGCTTCGATGTGCCCGCCATCGCCGAGAAATACCAGAAGATCGCCCTGGTGGGCGGCGGCATCGGCACCGCCCCCATGTACCAGCTGGCCCGGGAACTGGCCGCCGCAGGCCGCCAGCCCGACGTCTTTTTCGGCTTCCGGGACGAGCCCTACTGCATGGAGCAGTACCGCGGCCTGGCCGGCATCGTCAAGGTGTCCACCGACAGCGGCCGGTTCGGCTTCCATGGCTTTGTCACCCAGCTGTATGACCCGGCGGACTACGATATCGTCCTGATCTGCGGCCCCACGCCCATGATGAAGAATGCCGCCCGCCTCTGCGCGGAGAAGGGCACCCCCTGCCTGGTCAGCCTGGAAAAGAAGATGGCCTGCGGCATCGGCGCCTGCCTGGGCTGCACCATCGAGACCGCCTCGGGCGCCAAGAGCGTCTGTAAGGACGGCCCTGTCTTTGCAGGAACGGAGGTGTTTGGATGGCAGACCTGAGAACCAACCTCCTCGGCTTCACCATGAACAGCCCCATCATCGGCGCGTCCGGTACGGTGGGCTACGGAGTCGAGTATGAGGACCTGGCCGATTTCAGCAAGATCGGCGGCATTTCCGGCAAGGGACTGACCCTTCACGGCCAGTTCGGCAACAAGGGCGAGCGCCTGTGGGAGACCCCTTCGGGCCTCATCAACAGCATCGGCCTGCAGAACCCCGGCGTGCAGCACTTCATCGACGTGGAGCTGCCCGAGATGCTCAGCCTGAAACGGCAGTACGGCACGGTGGCCATTGCGAATCTGGGCGGCCACAGTGAGGAAGAATATGTGGAGGGCGCAGCTCTGCTGAACGACAGCGCCGTGGACATTGTGGAGCTGAACATCAGCTGCCCCAACGTCAAGCAGGGCGGCATGACTTACGGCGTCAAGGCCGACGCCGCCGGCGAGGTGGTGCGGATGGTCCGCGACGTCTGCAAAAAGCCCCTGATGGTCAAGCTCAGCCCCCAGGCGGAGAACATCCCCGAGATGTGCAAGGCGGTGGAAGCCGCCGGCGCCGACGCCATCAGCCTGACCAACACCTTCCAGGCCTGCGCCATCGACCTGGAAAAGCGCCGTCCCGTCTTTGACAACATCTTTGCGGGCCTGTCGGGCCCGGCGGTGCGGCCCATTGCCCTGCGGATGGTCTGGCAGGCGGTGGGTGCAGTCCAGATCCCTGTGGTGGGCCTGGGCGGCATCGCAACCGGCCGGGACGCCCTGGAGTTCATCATGGCGGGCGCCGCCGCAGTCCAGGTGGGCGCGGCCAACTTCGCCAACCCCCGGGCCATGGAGACCATCGCCGACGAGATGGCCGCCTGGATGGACGCCCACGGGGTGGCCAGCCTGGACGAAATCCGCGGCTGCGCCCGGTGAATATACATAAAAATGACATATATTCATTAAAATGAGAATATAACGAATAAATTTGCGTTTTCCGGGCTTGCGTGATACAATACCGTGAGACCGATTTATGTGGAAAGAGGAAGGGAGTAAAAACAATGAGCGAAGCAATTGAAATTTTGAAGAGCTGTGAAGCATTCCTGGAGGGTCACTTCCTGCTGTCGTCCGGCCGCCATTCCAGCGCCTACTGCCAGATGGCATTCCTGCAGCAGTACCCCGACCGCTGCGCCGAGGTGATGGCTCCTGTGGCCGCCAAGGTCAAGGAGCTGGGCGCCGACGTCATCGTGGGACCTGCCATGGGCGGCATCGTCTACGCCTACGAGCTGGCCCGTCAGACCGGCCTGCGCGCCATCTTCACCGAGCGTGTGGACAACGTCATGACCCTGAAGCGGTTCGCCATCCATCCGGGTGAGAAGTGCATCATCGCCGAGGACGTGGTCACCACCGGCATCTCCTCTCTGGAGACCAAGCGGGCCATCGAAGAGGCCGGCGGCATCTGCCTGGGCATCACCTGCGTGGTGGACCGCACCAAGCCCGAGGCTCCGTCTCCCATTCCCATCCTGGCCAGCGCCCTCAAGCTGGACCTGCCCAACTATGCACCCGAGGAGTGCCCCCTGTGCAAGGAGGGCAAGCTGCCCCTGGTGCACCTGGGCAGCCGCAAGATGAACCAGCAGGCCAAGCAGACCCTGTGAGTCCTGCAACGAGATAAAACGAGGGAACGCAATGAACGCATATCTTCTTTTGGCAAACGGAATGGTTTTTGCGGGCCAGTCGGTGGGCGCTGAGGGCGTCACGGTGGGCGAAGTGGTCTTTGCCACCGGCATGGTGGGCTTTCAGGAGACCCTGACCGACCCCAGCTACTATGGCCAGATCATCACCCAGACCTACCCGCTGATCGGCAACTACGGCATGAATCACTGGGACATGGAGTCGGGCAAAATCTGGGCCCGGGGCTACATTGTCCGCGAGGCCTGCAAGACCCCGTCCAACTGGCGCTCGGAGGAGACGCTGGACAGCTTTTTGAAGAAAAACAACATCATCGGCATCGAGGGGATCGACACCCGTCATCTGACCCGCGTCATCCGCGAGAGCGGCGTCATGAACGGCGCCATTCTCACCGAGTTTGACCCCGCCGACCCCGCCAACAAAGAGCGCACCGAGGCCCTGCTGGCCCAGGTGCAGGCTTATGCTGTCACCGACGCCGTCAAGAGCGTCACCTGTGCCGCGCCCGAGGTCCACAATCCCGACGGCGCACCCCACATCGCCCTGATGGATTACGGCTGCAAGCGGAACATTGTCCGCTGCCTGGTCCGCCGCGGCTGCAAGGTGACCGTCATGCCCGCCTTCTCGACGGCGGAGCAGGTGGCCGCCCTGAACCCGGACGGCATCATGCTGTCCAACGGCCCCGGCGACCCCGCCGAGCCGGTGGAGGCCATCGAGAACCTGCGCAAGATCTTTGAGCTGGGCATCCCCACCTTCGGCATCTGCCTGGGCCATCAGCTGTCGGCCCTGGCCGCCGGCGCCAAGACCACCAAGCTCAAGTACGGCCACCGCGGCGCCAACCAGCCCGTGACCGATTTTGCCAGCGACCGCACCTTCATCACCAGCCAGAACCACGGCTATGCGGTGGTGGGGGACCAGCTGCCCCCCGAAATGGGCGTTGTGGCCCAGGTCAATGCCAACGACGGTACCTGTGAAGGCATCCAGTACAAGAAATGGAACTGCTTTACCGTCCAGTTCCACCCGGAAGCAAACGGCGGCCCCAAGGATACAGAGTTCCTCTTCGACCGTTTCCTGACCAATGTAAAGAGCGCAAAGGAGGCTCGCTGATATGCCCAAGGACCCCAGAATCAAAAAGGTGCTGGTGATCGGCTCGGGACCCATCATCATCGGCCAGGCGGCTGAGTTCGACTACTCGGGCACCCAGGCCTGCCGCGCCCTGAAGGCGGAAGGCATCGAGACCGTTCTGCTCAACTCCAACCCTGCCACCATCATGACCGACCCCGATGTGGCCGATCACGTCTATATCGAGCCCATGACCCTGGAGGTCGTGGAGCGCATCCTGGACATCGAAAAGCCCGACTCGGTGCTGCCCAACCTGGGCGGCCAGATGGGCCTGAACCTGTCCATGGAGCTGGCCCGCAGCGGCTACCTGGACCGCACCGGCATCCGCCTGCTGGCCTGCAAGCCCGAGACCATCGACCGGGCCGAGGACCGCGAGCTGTTCAAGGAGACGATGGAAAAGCTGCATCAGCCCATCATCCCCTCGGAGGTCGTGGAGACCCTGGAGGACGCTCTGGCCTGCGCCGACCGCATCGGCTACCCGGTCATCGTCCGTCCCGCCTTCACCATGGGCGGCACCGGCGGCGGTATCTGCGAGGACAAGGCCAAGCTGATCGAGATCGGCACCAACGGCCTGCGTCTTTCCCCCATTCACCAGATCCTGGTGGAAAAGTGCATCGCCGGCTGGAAGGAAATCGAGTATGAGGTGATGCGCGACCACAAGGGCAACGTCATCACCGTCTGCAACATGGAGAACCTAGATCCCGTGGGCATCCACACCGGTGACTCGGTGGTCGTGGCTCCCTCCCAGACCCTGACCGACCACGAATACCAGATGCTCCGCACCGCTGCCCTGGACATCATCACCGAGCTGGGCATCGAGGGCGGCTGCAACTGCCAGTTTGCCCTCAAGCCGGACAGCTTTGACTATGCGGTCATCGAGGTCAACCCCCGTGTGTCCCGCTCGTCGGCTCTGGCCTCCAAGGCCACCGGTTACCCCATCGCCAAGGTGGCCACCAAGATCGCCATTGGCTACACCCTGGACGAGATCACCAACGACGTCACCGGCAAGACCTGCGCCTGCTTTGAGCCCGCGCTGGACTATATTGTCGTCAAGTACCCCAAGTGGCCCTTCGACAAGTTCGTCTATGCGGACAAGTCCCTGGGCACCCAGATGATGGCCACCGGCGAGGTCATGTCCATCGGCAACAGCTTTGAGGCCGCCATGATGAAGGCTGTCTCCTCCATCGAGCTGGGCATGGACACCCTGACCCACAAGCCCTTTGAGGAGCTGGACGATCAGGAGATCATCGCTCACATGCACGTGCAGGACTCCGAGCGGGTGTTCTGCGTCTATGAGGCCCTCAAGCGCGGCATCGACCATCAGACCATCTACGACATCACCAAGATTGACTGGTGGTTCCTGGACAAGATGCAGCACCTGGCCGACCTGGAAAATGGTCTGGCCCGCTGCAACGGCGTCCTGAGCCTGGAGCAGTACCAGGAGGCCAAGAAGTACGGTTTCCAGGATAAGACCATCCGCCGCCTGGCCCAGGTGGAGCAGCTGCCGGTGGAGAACTACCGCGCCGGCTTCAAGATGGTTGATACCTGCGCCGCCGAGTTCTCGGCCAACACCCCCTACTTCTACTCCACCTACGACGGCGACAACGAGGCCGCCGAGTTCATCGCCAAGAAAGAGGACGGCCAGCCCCACAAGAAGCGGATTCTGGTCTTTGGTTCGGGCCCCATCCGCATCGGCCAGGGCATCGAGTTCGACTACTGCTCGGTTCACTGCGTCTGGACCCTGAAGAAGCACGGCTGTGAGGCCATTCTGGTCAACAACAACCCCGAGACGGTGTCCACCGACTTTGATACCGGCGACCGCCTGTACTTTGACCCCCTGACCCCCGAGAGCGTGGACAACATCATCGCCACCGAGAAGCCGGACGGCTGCGTGGTCCAGTTCGGCGGCCAGACCGCCATCAAGCTGGCCAAGCACATGGACGAAGTGGGCCTGCCCATCCTGGGCACCCCCGCCGACGCCATCGACGAGGCCGAGGACCGGGAGCGTTTTGACGAGCTGCTGGAGCGCTGCGGGATTCCCCGCGCCCCCGGCCGCACCGTCTATACCCTGGACGAGGCCCTGGCTGCCGCCGAGGAAATCGGCCTGCCTGTGCTGATGCGTCCCTCCTACGTGCTGGGCGGCCAGAACATGATCGTGGCCTACACCCAGGCCGACGTCATCGAGTATATGGGCGTCATCACCGAGCACGTGGACATGGATCACCCCGTCCTGCTGGATAAGTATATCCAGGGCACCGAGTGCGAAGTGGACGCCATCTGCGATGGCACCGACTTCCTGATCCCCGGCATCATGGAGCAGGTGGAGCGGACCGGCGTCCATTCCGGCGACTCCATCTGTGTCTATCCGGCCCAGCATCTGACCCAGAACATCATCGACACTATGGTGGACTATACCGGCCGCTTTGCCCGTGAGCTGAAAGTGGTGGGTCTGGTCAACGTTCAGTATGCCGTTTCGGATGGCAAGGTGTACGTCATCGAGGTGAACCCCCGTTCGTCCCGTACCGTGCCCTATATCTCCAAGGTCACCGGCGTGCCCATGGTGGACCTGGCGGTCCGCTGCTGCCTGGGCGAGAAGCTGGCCGACATGGGCTATGGCACCGGCCTGCACCCCAACGCTCCCTATGTGGCCGTCAAGGTGCCTGTGTTCAGCTTTGAGAAGCTGCACGGCGTGGACACCCAGTTCGGCCCCGAGATGAAGTCCACCGGCGAAGTGCTGGGCATTGCCCCCAACTACCATGACGCCCTGCTCAAGGGCCTCATTGGCGCCGGCTATACCTTCAAGACCCCCGGCCCCGCCAGCTGCTGCATCTTCACCGTGAAGGACAGCGACAAGCCCGAATTTGTGGACATCGCCTGGAAGCTCAAGAGCATGGGCTACAAGCTGTACGGCACCTCCGGCACCTGCGCCTGGCTGAACAAGCACATGGTGCCCTGCAACGAGGTGCGGAATATGTCGGGCGAGGCTCCCAACATCATTGACCTGCTCCAGAGCGGTCTGGTGGACTATGTCTTCTCCACCAGCGCCAAGGGCCGCGACCCCCGGCGTGACTCGGTGCGGCTGCGCCGCAAGGCCGTCGAACTGAGCATCCCCTGCATTACGGCAGTGGATACCGCCAACGCTCTGGTGGATTGCCTGCGCAGCGAGCACAGCCTGAAAAATGTGCCGCTGGTGGACATTGCAACGCTGTATAAGGAAAAATAAGCCTTCGTGTGCAGAAAGGCCTGTTTCGTGCGCAGAGTATCGATTTGAGACCGACCGTTTGTTATACTCTGCGACGTAAATTTTGCAAAAGTACGTTACTTTTATGAGTTTCCTGCAGGGCCCGGCCCGCAGTGGAAAACTCTGGATATAACAAGCAGTTCCAGGAGGATATTGATACATGACCCGTTCCCAGATGATCGAAACCGTTGCCCGCAAAACTGGCTTCCCCGAGAGCCAGGTCGAAATGACGATGGACGCCATGTTCGACCAGATCGCAGAGTGCCTGCGCGCTGACGAAAAGGTGACCATTGCCGGATTTGGCCGGTTTGAAATGCGTCCCCGCAAGCCCAAGGCTTACACCAACCCCAAGACCAAGGTGTCCAGCCGGCTGGAGTCCACCTCGATTCCCGGCTTCAAGGCAAGCGGCCGCTTCAAGCAGAAGCTGGAGGCTGCCCGTGCAGCCGCGGCAGCCGAGAATAAGGCTCTGGAAGAGACGGCGTAACAATTCCAATACCAACCACAGGCCGGGCGTCGATGGGCGTCCGGCCTTTTTGTATGCCATGGGCCAGGAGATTGGAAACAAGGCTTTTCAGATCCCGCAAGCCGTGTTATACTGATAAGGACTTGACAAATTGCGCACCCCCAGAAAGAACGGAGAAAACCATGCGTTACAGTGAATTACAGTGCAGCGAGGCCATCCACCAGGCCGTGGAGCGGATGGGCTTCGAGGATATGACCGAAATTCAGGAGAAGGTGATCCCCCTCATGATGCAGGGGCGGGATATCATCGCCAAAGCCCCCACCGGCACCGGCAAGACCTGTGCCTTCGGCATCCCGGTGGCCGAGCATATCGACCCGGAACAGGCCTGGCCCCAGGCGGTCATTCTGGCCCCCACCCGGGAGCTGGCTCAGCAGATCGCAGGGGATATGGAGGAGCTGACTTACTTTATGCCGGGGGTCAAGGTGGCGTGTGTCTACGGCGGCGCCAACATGGACAAGCAGGCCCGCCGCCTGGCGGAGGGCTGCCAGATCGTGGTGGCTACGCCCGGCCGCCTGATGGACCATTACAAGCACCGCAGCATCGACCTGAGCCATGTGACCCAGATTGTCCTGGATGAGGCGGACGAGATGCTGAATATGGGCTTTTACAAGGATGTGCGGCACATCATCGACCTGATGAAGAGCCGGAAGTCCCTGTCCATGTTCTCGGCCACCATCAGCCGGGAGGTTATGGACATCGGCTGGCTGTACCAGCGGGACGCCGAGGAGATCACCGTCCAGCCCAAAGAGGAGAGCCAGCCCAAGATCACCCAGTACAAGCTGGAGACCTCCGGCCGCAATAAGCTGTCCGACCTGGCCCAGCTCATCATTGGAGAGGGCTATAAGCGGGTGATGGTGTTCTGTGATACCAAGTTCGGCACCGCCACTCTGGCCAACCAGCTGGCCCGTCTGGGCTTCTCGGTGGACTGCCTCCACGGCGACCTCTCCCAGAAGGACCGCAACCGGATTATGCAGAGCTTCCGGGATGGCAAGGTGTCGGTCCTGGTGGCCACCGATGTGGCTGCCCGCGGTATCGACGTGTCAGATGTGGACGCTGTGGTCAACTACGACGTTCCCTCGGACAATGAGCACTATACCCACCGCATCGGCCGTACCGGCCGCGCCAAAAAGGAGGGCGTCAGCTACCTGTTCTATATGCCCGACGAGAAAAAGCGGGTGGATGAACTGCTGCGGATGACCCGCAACACCGATCTGTGCCTGCCGGTTCACTTTGACTTCAACCATGAGCATATTGTGGTGGAGGAAAAGAAGGACAGCGGGGATAAGTTCCAGATTCGCAGCTATTTCTAAAACCATACAAGGCCAGGGCCAGGCGCCCTGGCTTTTCTTTATGAATGAGAGAGGAACAGAGGCCGTTGCTTATTCGGAGCAGAAACTGCCTTTTCCCATATAGGGTAATAGATAAAGATAAACCGAGCGTCCCGCTTGCAGGCGTTGGATGGAACTTACGTTTTGTCCTGCGGCCCGGCGGGGGCCTTGTGCGCCTATTATTTAAGATAGTAGGAGAGCTGGATCGAGTTTTTTGAATCCCGGGAGACGGGGATATGAATGGCAGAGAGCATGCCGCTGTATGGGGACTGCAAAGGCAAAATGAGAAAATGAACACGTCATCGAAGAAAGTGAAATAAAGTCAATTTTTGAGCAAAAAAGTTCCAGAAAACGCTTGACAAAAGTCAGACTCTGTAGTATTATACTCAGGCGCCCGGCGGAACGGCTTCCGCGAGAGTCCGAAAGAATGAAAGCACTTCAAAATCACTTGAAAAAAGATGAAAAAAGTGCTTGACAAAATGGACCGGACGTGATAAAATAAACAGGTCGCCAGCCGAGAGGCCGGGCGGACAGGACCTTGAAAATTGAACAATATCGAATACTTGTAACGGAACCTTTAAAGTGTTGGAAACACTTAAAATTCCAAAAAGTAATTCTTACAGGACGCAAGCGATTGCGTGCTGA
>NZ_NFHK01000030.1:0-30719 GCF_002161315.1 Faecalibacterium sp. An77 | reverse complement strand
GCCTCGCCCCAGCGGCCGGCCGGAGTCTTGGCGATGATGAACTGGTCGAAGGGATGACGGCTGCCGTCGGGCTGGATCTCACGCAGAGGTGCGGTCTGCGGAGTGGCGATGTAGCCGGGTCCGATGCCGTTGCACTGGATGTTGTAAGCGCCGTACTCGGAGGCAATGTTCTTGGTCAGCATCTTCAGGCCGCCCTTGGCTGCTGCGTAGGCCGAAACGGTCTCGCGGCCCAGCTCGCTCATCATGGAGCAGATGTTGATGATCTTGCCGCCGCCCTGGGCGATCATGTCAGGGATCACAGCCTTGGACACGATGAAGGGAGCGTTCAGGTCCACGTCGATGACCTGGCGGAACTGCTCAGCGGTCATGTCGCACATGGGAATGCGCTTGATGATGCCGGCGTTGTTCACCAGAATGTTGATGTGGCCCACTTCCTCGGTGATCTTCTTCACCATCTCGTTGACGGCGTTCTCGTTGGTGACGTCGCAGACGTAGCCGTGAGCGTTGATGCCGGCCTCCTTGTAGGAAGCCAGGCCCTTGTCCACCAGCTCCTGCTTGATGTCGTTGAACACGATGGTGGCGCCGCAGTTGGCCATGGCGGTAGCGATGGCGAAGCCGATGCCGTAGGATGCGCCGGTGATCAGCGCCACTTTGCCGGTCAGGTCAAAGGATTTCTGGGTGCAAACAGACATTGTGCAAAACCTCCTTAAAATGATGCAGATGTGTATCCAATCGCCGGGTCGGCGTGGGATTTGTGCCAGCCTCAGCCCTTACGGCCGGGCGGGAGCGGACGAGTCCTGCCCGTATACTTCCAGCTGGGTCAGGGCCGGGAAGGGGGACGGGTCGTCGGCTTTGATCAGGCTGCCCAGCTTGAGCCAGGTAATGCCGGAGCGGGCAATGGCGAACCGGTGGGGCTCGCTGCTCTTTTCCATCTCCACCTGCTCCTGGGTGCCGTCCGAGAAGGTGAAGGTGCCCCGAATCCACCAGTTGTCGTGGGGGAAGTCGGCGCGGGTATACAGTACGATGGTGTCAAAGTCCACCGGGCGGCCAAACTCCAGGGTCAGCTCGGCGTCATCCTGCCGGTTGATGCCCCAGGAAGAATAGGGCCAACGGCCATGGGAGGACACCGCCGTCACCCCGTCGATGGCGTTGCGGGCGGCAAACACCGACTCGCCCCGGGTTTCCACATTGGCTCTGGCGTGAGGGTAGCAGCCCTCCACGTCGTGCTGGTCAGCGGGGTTGCGGGCAAGGTTGCGATAGCCCAGCTCCCAGCTGCGGGCGGGACGCAGAGTCAGATAGTGCCGTTCGCCAGTAAAGGCCTTGGGGTTGTGGGCGTCCTTTTTTTCGTCAAACAGGACAGAATAGCGCAGGGTGTTCTGTGCCAGATACACCAGAGCCTCGTCCAGACAGTCGTCCACACGGACCATGTAATGGCCGGGTTGATCCACTTCAAACAGGATCACGTCCCCGGGCTCATAGGCGCCGCTCCAGGCCAGAATCGCTTCCTCCCGGCCACTGGCTTCCGCCTTGCACGCGCCCTGCGCGTCCACGATACAAATTCGATTGTTCATCCTCAGTTTCTCCCTTGTTTATTTCAGGCGAACGGTGCGGCGGCTGTGGGTCTCGCCGCACAGGACCACCGCCTTGCCGTAGACCGGCCGGCCCTGGCAGTCAAACACCTTGGCCCCGCGGAAATTTTCCCGGTTCCAGACCAGAAGGGTCCAGGCCTTTTCACTGCCGGACCGAACCGTCCAGGCCGATACGGTTTCGGGGTCCAGAGGCCGGGTGCTGCCGGCCTGATATACGTGGGCCGGCTCGGCCGTCCAGTCCTTGTCCACAAAGAGGGTGCAGCCGGTCCAGCGGTCCCGCATGGCGGCCTCCCCCACCAGCACCACCCCATCCTGCTTTTCGTTGTAGCAGGGGGACAGAATCCCCGTCCGGGCGGTGAAGGGGTGGGTGGAGCGCAATTTCAGGGCCGCCCCGCCGCTGTGCAGCAGCCATCCCTCCGGGATGGATTCTGCCTGTACATCGGCGGCCAGGTGGAAGTATTCCCGGACCTGGTGCTCTCCCCGGCAGATGACATCCTGCACCGACAGCCAGACCCCTTCATCCAGCACCATCAGGCGGCGGATGATTTGATAGGGCGTGCCGTCCCGCAGGGTTCCGTGGAAGGGCATCTCCACATAGTGGGCCCCGCCCTCCTCAGCGAAGTAGTTGGGCCCCGTCTCGGCGTAATCCGCATAGCTCCAGGAGCCGTCGGGGGTTCCGCCCGACTGGCCGTCGATGACGCAGACGTTGTGGGCCGCCGGGGCCTTGAGTTCCAGACGCAGGGGATCGTCCTCCCGGTAGGTGTAGCGGCCGCTGTCCACCAGGAAGGGCTTTCCCTTGTAGTAGAGGTTCAGGTGGGTCTGGTCTGCGTGGCCGTGGCTGCTGCCCAGAGGGCTGTTTTTGACGGCGGTAAAGTGGGCCGCCGGCTCCCAGCCCGACCGCAGCGCCAGATTGCCGCTGCGGGGACAGTTCCAGCTGCACCGGACCGGCTTTTGGGCCGGCTGGGCCCCAAAGGCTGCAATGCCCGGGGCGCCCAGCTGCCAGGCGCTGTCCATGTCCAGGGTCTCCCCTGCCGCCCAGCGGAATATCCCGCCGTCGGGCAGCAGGGCGGCGGCCCGGGCCAGCACATCCCGCACGTCGGTCACATCGCTGTCGCACTGGGGCAGCTGGAACAGGGCCGGGTCCGCTGTGTACAGGACGTGCCGGCTCATGACCCGCACCGCCTGTTCCAGCCAGCCGCCGGATGCAAAGTCCAGCCCCTCCCCCGGCCCGGCCTGCTGTTCTGCGCAGGCGGTTTCCGGGCGGGCCAGGGCGTCCTGCGCCGCAGGACACAGGGTGCAGCCCGCCTGCCGGGCCGCCTGCAGCTGGATCAGCAGTTTGGTGCAGGCGTTCAGGACCTCCACATGGTACATGGGGGACTGTTCCCAGTGGGTGCCGTCCTCCAGAATTTGCAGCCGCAGCTGGGTCCGCAGCTCCTCCCAGGCCCACGCCTCCAGCCCGTCGGGCAGCACGCCGGACAGCCAGGCAGAGCCGGCGCAGATGGCCGTAGTTTGCAGAACGCCCCAGTTGCTGAGGGTGTACCGGGCCAGATACCGCTGGCGCAGGTTGGCGAACTGTTCCGCCAGGCTGTGCAGGATGGTTTCGGCCTCTGCATCGGTGAGGGCGTCCCCCTCCAGAAGGAAGGGCAGCAGCCTGCACCAGTTCATGCACCGGATGCCGGTGTCGATGGTGCGGGTGGCCGGGGTCCCCTCCAGGGTGATGGAGTTGCTGGCAATCCAGTCCAGAATGGACGCCGTCACCTTGCGGGTGTAGCGGCCGTCTCCGGTCAGGACGGCGGCCTGCCACAGCTTGGGCAGATAGTCGTGGCGGTTGAGCATAAAGACCCACTCCGGGTCTCCGTTGGGGCTGTGGGTCCACTGCCCCGGGGCCACGGTATAAGGGATGCGGCAGGGCTCCATGTCCCACCGGTCACAGAACACAAAGCGGTTTTCCAGCAGGTCATCCGCCTGCGCCCGCAGGGCCGCGGCCTCCTGCCCGCAGTGGGTCTCCACATAGCGGGCAACGGCCTGCACATCGTACTGTGCGGCCAGGACGCGGGCAGTCGAACGCAGCTGTTTGAGGGAGACGTTCATGGGTGCATCCTCCGATAAAAAAGAGGCAGGGATGTGGCGCAACATCCCTGCCCGAACGTGTACGGGTGAGTTCTGTGACGCCTGTCAGCGCAGACCACACAGAAAGGTCAGGCTACCAGGTGCAGCACAGACAGCAGGATTCCCAGCAGGATGGTCATGCAGACCAGCTTGACGGTCGTCCACTTCTTCACTTTGATGAGGTAGAACACCAGGCCCACAAACAGGCACGGCAGCAGGTTGGGTGCGATGGCGTCGATCATGGACTGCAGGGCCACCACCTGTTCCCCGCCGCCGGGGACCGAGGCCACATACTGGATGGGGGTGGTGATCTTGACAAAGCTGACCGCCAGGCCCGCGATGACGGTGACGCCGATCATGCTGGCCACACGGGAGATCTTCTCGATCTGGCTGGTGAGGGTGCCGATGATGCTGGTGCCCAGGTTATAGCCCAGCATGCCGGACATCAGCTTGACCAGCAGCAGCACGATGTTCATGCCCAGCAGGTAGATGATGGGGCCCATCATCAGGCCTTCGTAGGCCAGGGATGCGCCGATGGTGCCCAGCAGGGGGGCCAGGACGAACTGGGACAGAGAGTCGCCGATGCCGGCCAGGGGGCCCATCAGAGCCATCTTGATGTTGCGGATCTCGCTGTTGGGGGTGCCGTTCTCCAGCATCACCAGGTGCAGGCTGGTGATGAAGGGAACAAAGTGAATGTTGGTGTTGTAGAAATCCAGGTTCTCCTGGAGTGCGGCCTGCAGGGCGTCATCGTCGTCCTTGTACATCTTGCGCAGGGCGGGATACAGCATGTTGGCGTAGCCCAGACCCTGGTAGTTGCCGTAGTTGAAACCGTTCTGGATGAAATATGCGCGCAGCGATGTTTTGATGTAATCGCTCTTGGTCAAGACATTAGATGCCATCTTCGAACACAACCTCCTCATCTTCAGCAGCCACGCCGCCCTTATTCTGGTTGAAGAACACGATCAGAGCCACAGCGGTGGCGGTGATGGCCACAGCCATGGTGCCCAGGCCCAGGTAGGAAACCAGGACGTAGCCCAGCAGCACGAAGGGGATCAGCTCCTTCTTGGCCATGACGTTCAGGATCATGGCGAAGCCGACGGCGGGCAGCATCTTGCCGGCGACGGTCAGGCCGGTGCTCAGCCAGGCGGGGATCAGGTTGATGACGGCTTCCAGGCCGGAGGCGCTGAGGGCAGCAGCCAGGCCGATCAGGCAGCCCACAATGAAGAAGACCCACACCGTCAGGTTGGCAGCCAGACGGAACATCCGGAAGTTCTTCTTCTCCAGTGCGCGGGTGGCGGCACCGGTCAGGGTGGTGGCGAAGGTATAGGTGGCGGTCAGCACGAACTGGAAGCCCACCGCGAAGGGGATGGACAGGGCCAGAGCGGTTTCCACGTTGACGCCTGCGGTGATGGCCATGATGGCGCCCACGATGCCGGGGCCCATGTGGTTGGGGGGAATGGAGCCTCCCTGGGAGACGCCGTAGCCCATGAAGGCCAGCTCGCCCACAGCGCCCCAGGCCTGAATGAAGCCGTCCCGCTGGTTGTAGCGCTCCATCAGCTTGTCGGCCGCCAGAATGCCGGCCCGCTTGCCCTTTTCGGAGCCCACCAGCTTGTAGCCCGCCACGCAGGAGGGAGAGTACAAAAAGCCCAGATCGTGGTGGTCCAGCTCGATGCGGTTTTCCACACGGTGGAGGAAGGAGTCGATGTTCTGTTCGGCACGCTGCCGGAACGCTTCGTCCCCGGTGTATTCGTAGCACAGCCACAGCAGGCCGGTCCAGAAACCGTCGGTCCACTCGATGTTCTCGATGATGGGGTATTTCAGGCCTTTGGTGGCCGACCAGGGGAACTTGCTGCCGAAATACTCCATGTTGGCCCGGGTCTGGGCCACCACAAAGTCCATGGCCTTTTCCACTTCGACCCGGGTCAGCAGCGGGGTGGAGAGGTATTTCTCACGGTTTTGATGGGCTCCACATGAATGGTCTTGATCATCTCGGTCCCTCCGCCTTACAGGCCGTCCTCAAACTCCGGCTCTTCCTCCTCTGCGGTCTGGGCATCCCAGTCCACAAAGCCTTCCACGCCGGTCTGAATCACATCGGCGGTGAGCTCGGCCAGGTCCATGCTGTCCGAGGAGAAAGCGGCTTCCATCAGGGCCGGCATGCTGGTTCCGGCCACCACCCGGATCTGCTTTTCCGGCATGGTCATCTTCAGCTCCACCGCGGTGCGGAAGGGGGTGCCGCCGGCCAGGTCAGCCATCACCAGGATCTCCGGGGTCTCGATGGCGGCCAGACGGGCCTGCATGGCCTCCTTCAGCTCCTCTGCGCTCATTCCCTCGGGGAAATCCAGCGCATATACATTTTCCGGTGCGCCTGCAACCAGGCGGGTTGCGCTCAAAGCACCGGTGGCAAAGTTGCCGTGGCCGATAATCAAAATGCTGACCATAGTAGACATCCTCCTTCATCCAATCGCGTATCTGCCGGCGCCGTCCGGCGCTTCCAAGCCGGGCGCCGGGCGCCAATCTCCAGCCGTTTCGGCTGTGCCCGGCGGTGTGTTTGCCGCCGCTCAACTGTACCTACAGTATACCGTTCCGCGTCCTCCACTTGAATACCTTTTACGACACATTTCATTCACGAAACGGACATTTTGGCTGCAGATTTCAGCCTTCTCACAGCTGCGTTTGTAAAAGCGCACAAAATGAAAATCTTAAAATTGTAAAAAACGCCATACAGCTTTGATCGCTGTACGGCGTTTTTTCGCAAAAGGCGGTAAAGTCCCGCTCTGTTTTCTCTGCAGTTTTCCCGCGCGGGGTCAGGTTTCCAGTTCTGTCCGATCCGGCACATTGGAATAGACGCCGGCCTTGTCTTTCATGAACTGGGACGGAGCGCAGCCATAGTATTTTTTGAACACCCGCGAAAAGTACAGGGCATTGTCAAACCCGCACATCTCGGCGATTTCTGCGATGGTGTATCCCGCCGCCCACAGGGTCAAAAGGCGCTCGGCGGTTTTCATCCGGACGTCGGTCAGGTACTCCAGCGGAGACAGCCCCACCTCTTTTTTAAACAGCTTGCGCAGGTAGTCGTAGTGGAAGGGCAGGGTCCGGATGAACTCATCCAGCTGGTAGTCGGAGCGGTCAAAGTTCTCCATAATGCTGGCCCGGATCTGAGCCACCGGCTGGGAAAACTCCACATTGCTGCGGAACACCACAATGTAGCTGGCGATCAGCTCGCCCAGAGAGGCCAGCACCAGCTCGTGGCGCTTGCGGTCGGACATATGATACAGACGGACCTAGGCAAAGGCATGGGCCAGGCTGCCGTCCTCGTCCGCCACCCGGAAAGCGTCCTGGAAGGGAAAAGACGGGGAATCCAGCATGATATGGATGTTGGCAAATCCCTCGGTGCTGGAGTTTGCGTGGGCCATTCGGGGCGGGATGACAACGGTCTCGCCGGCGGAATAGGTGATGGAGGGCTGTTCCTCAAACCGGAAGGTGCCCTCCCCTGCCGTACAGTAAACCACTTCCCAGTGATCGTGTTTGTGCATGCGGACATTGTAAATTTTGGGATGTTCCCCCACGTACATGATCCTGTTCATTTTGTTACCTCGCTGGATTGGACAAAGACGCCAGTCAGGACTCTCCGGCGGCGATGCGGGCCTTTTCGGCAGCGTTGTAGATCCGGGTGTACTCGTCTTTCCAGGGGGTCAGGCAGTCCTGACCCCACAGCTTGGAGCCATAGACCCGAAAGTCCTTGACGTTGGTGGAACACCACTTCCCCTCAAAATCCACCAGCATCACTGCCTTGTGGACCCGCAGCAGCATCTGGTGATCATTGGGCGCGTAGATGTAATAGGCGCTGTCCTTGAAATCCCGCTCTAGGCCCAGCGGCATGGCGCAGTAGATCTCCTCATGGCTGCTGTCGGTGGCATACAGACAGATTCCCCCACCGATCTTCTCCAGGGTGACGCCATGGCTGCCGCATTCAAAGGCAAACCGGTTTTTAAAGATGCTGAACTTGACTTTTACGGCCTCTCCTACAAGCATGGAAACTCTCCTTTTCACGATTGTTCTTTTTTGTTTCTTTTTGCACGGATGCACAAAAGGTCGCTGCCAAATCTGTTCTGGGTACGGGCGATTTGGATGTTTGGCTCTATCATAGCACAGATCTGTCCATTATACCACCCCTCCTTCCGCCATTCCCTATCCGCCCGGGCGGGCGGCGGGGCGTGACGGCAGGTGCCCTGTTGTGCCTTATCAAGCGGCGTCCACGGTTGGACCTAGGAGGCAGGTAGTGGGGTGGGAGTTCGTCGGGCTCCCGGGCTCATGTAAAAAAGCGCCCCTCCCGTCTTGTTACAGACAGGAGGGGCGCGCTTTAAACTTTATACAACCTTATACCGGAACCAGCCAAAGGCTTGCGGGGTTCTTAAAGGCAACCTGTGCGGGTGCATATAATGCGGGGAAATGGGGAGGATCCCAAGAGGTTCTAGTGAATTGATCGACAGTACTATCTTTCAACCTTCCAGAAAACCATATTATGCTTTTCTTATCGTATCGAATTCTTTCTTAACTTGTTTTCTCTTTTCTACGCCTCTCTTCACAATTCTCCAAATAGGAGCTACCGGCATAAGCCACCGGTGTTGGGCAATATAAGGTTCATATTCCTGGCACCAGTTTTCCAAATAAGTTTTATCCGGGAAAAGACGACGAGCCAAATATCGCAGCTTAATGGGTACAGAAACCTTGTCTGCTCCTGGCTGCATATGCCACACCTGACGTATCCATCTCTCTTTCATTGTCCCATATGTACAACTAAAAAGCAACTCTTTCAAACGAATCCGCTCATTTTCTGACAACGAAATACACTCTGCATTGGAATCAAAAATCTTTAGAGCCAGATCTCTCATTTCATGCTCAAATTCGAGTAGCCCTATTTTGTTCAGTTCATCATCCAAATAACTGCGATCCATATTGTTTTTCAGTTTATTACAGATATATATTTCATAAAATCTACCAAACGACCAATTTATTTCCCTTAAAAACCCACTATAATGTCACATTTTCATTTTTTTACCGTTTTTCTCGAATTCACAAATTTGCAATCCAGAACCATCTGTCTAGCAAGTATTTTCTCGCACAAGAAAGCCCGGAAAGCAGTAACTTTCCGGGCTTTTAAAATCCAACTATGTGACTGCGACAGCCTTTAAAGAATCACAGATCCGAAAACAAATCGGCTTTGTACACTCCGGCGGCCAGCATCTGGTAAAAACTTTCTTTAACAGCTGCCACATCCTCTTTGTAGGTCATTCCATACCAGGTGTCATCGGTCTTAAGGACCTTCACCTGCATCTTTCCCTGTGTAAGCAACTCTCCAATAAAGGAAGGAATCAGATACTCGGCCTTCAAAGGATTGGCGGAAACTTCTTTCTGGAAGAACTCCACAAATCCCTTCTCCAAGGTTTCTAGGAAAGTCGGAGTCAGGCCCCACATATTCATAGATACCAGAGACTCCAGATCCAGTACTACGCCATCTGCTTCGGCACCAGATTCAGTTTTGACAATATTCTTCGTCTCTACCACTTTGGTCAAGTTGTTGTGTGTATCCATTGCACAGATGCCGCGTGTAACGCCGCCATTATCCGACAGGGTGTTCTTTAGGACAAAACCTGCCATGCAGGCTTCTCCACCAGACACCAGATATTCATGAACGGCCCGGAATCCTTCCTTGCCGTAATAATCATCCGCATTGATGACCATAAATGGAGTATTTATTACATCTTTTGCAGCCAGCACCGCCTGACCAGTGCCCCAGGGCTTGGTCCGCCCCTCAGGGAACTCACCCGGAATATCGTGCAAGTCCTGGAAGGCATAATCCACGGTTACACTGTGCGCAGAGCAAACAGCAGTGATTCGATCCCCAATGGCCTCCCGAAACTCTTTTTCAATATCCTTGCGGATCACAAAAACCACATGATTAAAGCCGGCCTCAATGGCATCATGGATGGAGTAATCCATAATAATGTGGCCGTTGGCGTCCACCGGTTCCAGCTGCTTGATACCGCCTCCAAAACGGGAGCCAATACCAGCCGCCATAATGAGTAATGTTGTTTTCATAAAATATTTCCCTCTATCATTTACCGTTCGCCAATTTGCATCAGATTCTTACTCGCCGTACATTTTAAGTACTGCAACAATTGTCAGAATAATCAATTTCCAGTCCAGCCAGAAGCTGCGGTCCTGTATGTACTTGAGATCCAGATCCATCCACTCATCAAAGGTCAGTTCGTTGCGGTTGGGCTGAATCTGCCAGTAACAAGTAAGTCCCGGTGTCACATACAGCCGCTGCATTTCATATTCGCCATATTCGGCAACTTCGCGAGGCAGAGCCGGGCGAGGGCCTACAATGCTCATGTCCCCTTTCAGGATGTTAATCAGCTGGGGCAGCTCATCAATGCTGGTCTTGCGGATAAACCGGCCCACCCGGGTAATCCGGGGGTCATTCTTCATTTTAAAGACAGGACCATCCATCTCGTTCTGTTCCAAAACTTCATGCAACTTTGCTTCTGCATTGGGAACCATGGAACGGAACTTATAGAACTTAAAAACCCTGCCATCCCGGCCGACTCGCTCCTGGGAGAAAATCGGACTGGCACCCGGACTGTCAATCCAGATCACCAAGGCTACAATCAGCATAGGAACAGCCAGTACAATCAAAGCCAACAGAGAAAAGAAAATATCTTGTGCGCGTCGTCCCATCCAGTAAAATTTCTTTGTCCTCAATATTTCATCGCGGTCAAACCAATACGCTTTTCTCTGTGGTACAGCGCTGGCTACTGCCGATCCCTGCCCGGATTCAACTTCCATTCCTTTCTGCATTTCAATTTCTATAGATCGCATTGATACTCCTCAAATTCTCTAAATCGTCCAATAATCATTGTAAAAAGGCGCAAAAGAATAAAGGCTGCTCTCTTTGCGCGCTTCATTGCGTTCAGAAAGCAGCCTTTACATCTATTCCGATAGTCTTCAGACCGGCCGCCCTAGTCCAAAAACTGTCACTCTAACTATATTTCCTCTTATGCCTGCACGCGGGCCATAATCATGACAGGACCCGAGCTGTAGACCGTCAGGTAGACTACACCGTTTACTACACGGACCGGTACCACGCGGGAATTACCGTTTCGATCCCAGCAAATAGCAACAACCTGTGTACCATTCGCCACACCAGGCACAGAAATAGCAACCTGAACACTGCCGCTCTCAGAAATCGCAGCCTCTGCACTGGGAGAAGCTGCCACATCGTACAGGGCAATCGGCGTATAGGCACTGGCACTTTCACCCACAGAAGCCTGGAACTCTGCCGCAGCTGCAGGTGCAGTAGAAGTCAACAACTGTTCCGTGGACTCAGCAGAAGTCACCTGATTGTACAGATTATTCAACTGCCCGTTGGCCGCATAGGTCAAGCCACTCTCGGTAGGAGTCCCTGCCAGCTGTTCGCCGGTAGCGCCAGGGTTAGCCGCATCCACAGCCGCGTTCGCAGCCAGCGTTTCAGAAACCGGTGTCACCTGAATAACAGGGGAATCTGCATCCTGAACCTGAGAACCAGTAGGCGTAGTCACAGTGATCGTAGAGCCAGTCGAAGTAGTAGTCGTCTCCTCTGCAACGCCTACTTCACTCTGGGTACGGCTGGGATGCCACTCAATAGCCATAGCCTGGCCGCCCATCACAGCCGCCATAGCTGCAACCAGAGTTACGCTGGTCAAAGTAACTGCCAATTTCTTTTTCATATTACTTACCTCCATTGTCATCTTTTTTATCGCGGGAATGACCACGACCGTAGCCATGACCATGGCTGCCATATTGATAGCCGTTCTTGTAGTAGTAGCTGGAATGGTAATAGCGATGGTAATAGGCACTGGAACGATTGTTTACATCAACTCGGTTGAGTACAACACCCAAAAGCGGGGTTTCTGTTCGTTTCAGCATCTGAACAGAGTTCTCCACAATTTTTCGGGATGTGTCACCGCTGCGTACCACCAGAACGCTTCCATCACAGTGCCGCGTAATGTTCAGGGCATCCGCCACACTCCCCAGGGGAGGCGTATCCACAAGAATATAAGAGAAATGCTGCTCACAGTATTCCAACATCTTAGCAAAGTTGGGGCTTTCCAGAAGAATTGTCGGGTTCGCGATGGCAGAAGTCACAGGAATCATATAGCCGTTTGGTATATTCGTCTTATAAATCACATCTTGGATTTCCGCTTGTCCTGCCAGATAGTGGGCTGCCCCAATCAACTTTTCATTGTTGGTGCTACTGATACTGTACTTCCGACGCATTTCAGAATTGCGAAAATCACAATCCAGCAGCAAAACCGGAGCGCCAACCTCTGCCATCATCTTCCACAACTGCAGCGTGATGAAGCTTTTCCCTTCATTGGGAACGCTGCTGGTCACCATAATGGTCTTGATCTGTTTTCCGCAAAACCCAAGGTTAATTCGAAGCTGATTCAAAGCCTCCGTCACGTCAAAAGGAAGCTCAGGTACTTTTTTAATTTCCAGTTCTCTCATTTTGCTCCCTTTCTTTTTAACAGCCTGCCCTTCTTATTCTCCTGATTGAATTCACCCAAATCTGCCTCAGGAATGACAGCCAAAGGCTGAACGCCAAGATAACGAGAAACATCATCCGGTGTCACAAAGGTATCATTCATCAGATATCGAAGAACCAGAACACCACAGCAGAGAACGGCGCCGACAAGACCACCTAAAACCAGATTTTTGGCATAGCTTGGACTAGCCTTATAGGCAGGCGGGATCGCCTCTTCCACCAGGTTGGGCTCGTCTGTCTCCATAATATCCGGCAGGTAAATACAAGCCTGATTCACCAGTTCATTGGCGATGTCTGCCGACTCCTGAGGATCCGGGCTGGTCACCGTAATCTTTAAAATTCGGGTATCCGACGTGTTGGTAATGGAAATCATGCTGGAAAGTGCGCTTGTGCTCATGTCCAGATCAAGATTTTTAATAACATCCTCCAGCAGCGGACGGCTGCGCATCAACTCCTGATAGTCTGCCGTCAACTGCGCGCCAATCTGCAGGTCCGTCAAGTTGACAACCGAGTTATTGGAAGCTGATACAATGTAAATGCTGGATGTAGCCTTGTAGAGCGGCGTAACCAGAAAATACGTATAGGCGAACGCGATGGCTGCACCTGCGATCAGGCAGAGAATAATCTGCCATGCATGTCCCCACAGGACATAGAACAGCTCAACCAAATCAATTACATCGTCATCATTCTGCCTCTGGGCAATCTGCGCTTCCGGTTGATTGATGGCTTGATTTTCCATGATTTTCCTTTCTTCTCTTAAATTTCCTCATAAAACAACTGCAGAATTGTTTGCTGCAGGCTGTCTTCATCCAAATAGTAGGCCCAGTAACCATCCTCTACGACGTTTTCTCCGTCAATTGTCAGCAAGGGCAGCTCTGTATAGGATTTCAGACGGTCTGCGATGTCTACCGCCGTGCCGCTGGCAATGTTGGTAATCACATAGTCAGACAGTTCTTCATAGGCAGTCACCGCAAAGTCCGAGTCCATATCCTTGACCTGTTCCTCAAATGCTTTCAGGAACTGCCGCTGGCGGCCCATACGGGCCAGGTTGGTCTGGTCATCCACATCCTGACGCTGACGAACGTACTCAAAGGCCTGCTCACCATTCAGGGTGACGGTCTCTCCTTCCACCAGAGTGGGATCTACAGCCGAGAAGTCGGAGGTAACCGTAATGGTCACCCCGCCGATCAAGTCTACCAGAATCCCAACGCCGCCCATATTCAGGGAGAAATACCCATCGATGGGCTGGTCATCCAGCATCATGGACACAGCAGTAACATTGTTTTCGCAGCTTTGCTCCCGGCCATTGCCATAAGCATGGGCCAGAGCAATCTGCTGTACAATGGTATAGGGCACGGTGCCCATCATGCTGATGACTGGCACCTCCACCATGCTGTCACGGTTGATCTGCAGGACCTGCCAGGTCTTGGCCTCATCATCCAGTACCAGCAGCATCTGCGCATCGGCCTGGCCTCCGGCAATGTAGCTTTGGGTACCCACTGCCGGTCCCATCTCGTCGATGCCCAGGAACAAGTAGCTCTCAATCTTGGGCCTCTGGCGGTAGGTTTTTCCCTGATAGGTAACTTCTTTCAGCTCTGCCTCGGTTCGATGGTCGTTGGTCGTGTAGCTGTCAGCAGCCTCTACCTGGTATTTGCTGTCCTCCCATCGACTCAGAGCATAGGCTCCGCCTCCCAGGGCAGCACCAGCCAGAACCACCACGCCCGCAGCCTTTAAAAGATCTCGCCGGCTGATTTTTCTTCTTCCGTATCGACTCATGGAACCACCTTTTCTGCCGCAGACTGGATCAGCCATGCAGCGCTCTGGTCCATTTTGGCAAGAAACGCCTCTCCCAGCTTCTGGGCTACCACCTTCCTGCCTTCCGCCAGATTGGGTGGACGGGTCGTAAGATTATGGCAGTCACTGCCCAGCAGCGGGTATCTGGTCTCCTGCAACAGTTTCAGGCCCAGCCTGCGGGTACGCCAGCGCATCAACGTTCTGGCATTCACCTGCAAAGCCACCGGAAGATCTTCCAGTTCCCGCAGTCTCCAGACATTGCCTTTGCTGGCACAGAACCGTTCCGGATGCACCAGAACCACATGAAACCCTCGATCCAGCACCAAAGCAGAAACCTCTTCGACCTGAAAGTCATTCCACTCGGTAAAGGGCATTTCCAGCATCAGGGTTTTGGTCCCTTCGATGCAGAGCCTTTCCAGGCCAGCACGTTCGCTGATTCCAGAGAAGAAAGCCACCTCTGCTGCCGGGATGATCCGCGGCAGCCCACCAGGCAGAACCGCCAGCAGCTTTTCCAGGGCTGCCGCTCTCCGCTCGCAGAAGGTCGTAATAGAGTTTTGATCTACATAATAGTGGGATGTGGCACAAACCGCCTCAATTCCCTGCTCTGCCTGCTGGCGGAGCATCACAAAGGAAGTATCGACGTCCGGGCTTCCGTCATCCATGCCAGGCAAAATATGGCAATGCATATCAACCAGCATTCTATGGCATCTGTCCTTTCACCTGCAAAGAATCAGCAGAATAGATCTGTGTTTCTTGTGCATTTACATATTGAAAACCAAATCCATTTTTCATCCAAAATAAGAACTCGAAATATACAAGGCTGCGATTCAGCCATCCAAAATCCGGCATCCTTTTTGTCGCAGCTTTATCCACTTCTCCCATCTTCATTTCAGGTTTCCGTAGAATGTCTGCTCTTATTTTTTGACGATTCAGTGACCTTCATCTAGAAAATGAAGGTTCTTTTACAGAATTTGGTACTTTTATATTTTAACATGAAGCATCGTTGAGTTCAATAGAAAAAACCATTTTATTTATCATCCAAATTTTCAATCGTGAAAAAAATTTGCCTACATTTCGTTGAATTGTAGTGAAATTATGAAAAATCACTATGTAATGTAATCAATTGCAGAATGGATGTAATAAATGACACTTCAAATTCAGGGGGATACAAAAAATGTCAAAATATGAAGAAAACATTCACCAGCACAAAGATGGCCGTTAGGAAGGACGTTATATTAAAGCGCGAACTGACGAACACAAGCCAGTTCAGGGGTATATTTATGGTACTTCTTATAAGGAAGTTCATGAAAATTTGATCCAAAAGAAAGCTGAAGCTAACTTTTTCAGTTGTCAGTGAAAAAGGCTCTGTTTTCTGAGCTTTCTCTTCAAAACCGGGTACGCCTTCTTCCCAGCTGCACCACCGCCTCAAATACTGAAACATAAGAGACATTCTCTACACCCGGTGTTTCTCTGATAAAAACAATGCGAGGGCCAGCTCGTGAGAGCCGGCCCTCGCAGAGGGACCCTATCTTTCGTGACGCAAAAGTTCTTTTGTTTTGGTGCGATCAACAACAGAAGGAATATTGGTTAGACATTCCCCTTTGTCGCCACATCGGATGGGTTATTTACCCGGGCCCTGAGCGGTCTCTTGCTCAAGGTCCCTTATATCACCCACGGCCATGGTGCTGCCGGGGGTGTTATAAGCAGGAATGATTGTTTAATTAGACAATCTTGGTTACATTCTGGGTGACAGCAACAGCAATGTACTTGACGCCAGTCTCTACGCCCTGAACGAGAGAAGAAGTCACCGGCTTGGTCACAATGCTAGCAGCAATAGTATAGTCATAGTCATACTTACTGCCACCATCTTCAGCAGACTTATCCTTAAGAGCAGCAATCTTGCCTTCAATCTCATCAGCAACCTTTTCCAGGGCATAGATATCGCCGGTGCTAGCCTCAACTGCATACAGCTTGACAACAACCGTGGTCTTGGTATTTTTATTATTCAGATCGTTGCCAATGTTGGTCTTTGCATCCATAGCCTTGACCAGATCCTTGCCAATTGCAGTATCAAGCTGATCCACAAGGCCAGTCTGCAGCGCCCCACCAATAGTTGTAAAGTCAGTAATGGTGAAATACTTATCGACAGCGCTCTGCAGGGCAGCATCCAGCTTAGCATCAGCAACTGCAGTCACATTACGCATAGCATCGCCGACCATGGCAGCACGCAGCTCAGTAGAGTAGCTGGATGCGTTAGAGGTTTCACCCTCGCCCTCACCCTTGTCGTCAGCGCCGTTGTTGCCACAAGCGGTCAGCATGCTGACAGCCATAACGCCAGCGAGCATCAGAGAAGCAATCTTCTTGAGTTTCATAATGAATTTTTCCTCCTTATGGTGTATAAAAGATAGAGACCCAAAACAGGTTTCAAAGGAAGGTCCTTTCCTTTGTGTGCCTATAATATCATACCCCCCCCCGGTGTCAAGGCCCGATTTCAAATTTTCCCATTTTTGCTTAATTTTTTATAGTCTAAAATTTCACATTTTGTATATTTCACTTTTTATGCGCATGCTTTTCTGTATTCATTCTGCCCGTATTGCAGACTCAATTTCTCATGGTCAGCCGTTTTTATCTCATTTTCGCGAAGCATTTCAGATATGTATTTTTTCTCAAAATGTGAATATTCGAAAACTTTGCCCCAAACAGGCTGTACTTTCCAGAGTCAAAAGCCTGCAGAAAGTTCCCCTCAGTCCGGCTCAGACCTTGCATCCTCTCTCTTTTATGAAAAGGCTGCCGCAACACAAATGTTGAACGGCCGCGGCGTCTTTTTGTCACGATCTTTCTCCCGGGTCTTATCCTATTGTCGTGCCATGAATCGAAAAAGAAACACGCCGTCTCTCGTTTTCTCCGCGATACTCTCGATGGATTGACGCCCCATTTTATTCCTATTAAGTATGCACTAACCGACATGTTTTTCCCGGTTTTTCCGGAGAACCCCTCTATTAAGGTAGTTCTCGTGAAAAAGCCCGATTGAGTGAAATCTCAAAAATCGTCACCAAACCCCATTTAAAATGTGATTTGCCTCTTAACGCTAAGATAAGAGCTTGGACTCTATATCACGCTTTAGGAGGTATTTTTTATGAAAACCAGTCTATCCATCCAGTACGCACAGATGCAACTTGGGATTGTCTCTCTCCGCAAACACCAAATCAAGCCCATTCAAAGCATCCTGGATCATCGCGACACCCTGGTGATCGCTCCCACCTCGTCCGGCAAATCGGCCATCTACCAGATTGCGGCCCTGACCATGGCAGAGGAAAAGGGTCAGTGGACTCTGGTGGTGGAACCTACCTTGTCCCTCATCAGCGACCAGGTACAGAAACTGAAGAACCGAAAGATCCCTGCCGCATACATCACCAGTCTCAACCACGCAGAGCACCGTCGAATCTACCATGACCTGAGCCGAGGCAAACTCTCGCTCCTGTATATGACGCCCGAGAAGGTAGCCACCGTCGACTTCCAGATAGCAACCCGGGACAATCCTCCCTGGCTGGTGGTGGTCGACGAAGCCCACTGCGTTCTGGACTGGGGTTCCACCTTCCGTCCTGCCTATCTGGAACTGGGCAGGAGGATTTCCTGGATGGCTTCCCAAAGTCACCGGCCAGTGATCGCCGCGTTTACAGCCACGGCCCCTTCCCAAGAGCGCGAGGAAATCACCCAGAGCCTTGGCATGACCAAGCCCTGCCTCTTTACGATGAGCCTTCGGCGTGATAATATTATTTTATTAAAGGAAGACTGCACCGGCTGTGACATCAAGTACCGGTTGAAGCGACTGAAACACTACATCCGCAAGTATGGCAGCACCGGGCAAGTGGTGGTCTACTGTTCGTCGAAGAAGTATGCCGATCTTGTCTTCAACTATCTGGATGATCGGTTCCCCGATAAAATCGCCAAGTGTCACGCCTATATGGACCCGAACCGCCGGCAGCGCAACGAGTTGGACTTCATCTATGGCAGCAAGAGAATTATGGTCGCCACCACGGCCTTTGGTATGGGGGTGGATGCGGCGGCCATGCGGCTGGTGGTGCACTTCCAGCTTCCTCTGAGTGTCGTAGACTACTACCAGCAGGTTGGACGTGCCGGCCGTGACGGGCAGAAATCCCATGCGGTGCTGCTCTATGGCGAAGAAGATATCCCCTTGAACCAGTACATCCTGCGCTCCGAACAGTACAGCAAGAGCACCCGCAGCTGGGTTGATCGCCGGCTGAAGGAGATGGCAGAGATTGCCGCCAGTGATGATTGCATCATGCGCCAGGTTGTGGCTGCTCTGGGAGAAGAAGACCCGGTCAACTGCAACCACTGCACCAACTGCCAGAAGGCCCGGAGGTGCAGCCATGAAGATTAAGAAGGTTGACGCCGGCATTCACACGCTGGAACTGTATGCGCTGCGCCTGACGTATTCCCAGTGCCAGAAATGTATGGACACCCTGGCCGATCTGGCTCCGCTGAAGGTTCTACGCCGGGACCCGTACAACATCGACCGAACCTTGTTAAGCAACGCGCTGGGTTCTTCGGGCATCCGGCTGATCCCCTGGCAGAGCCACGACTGTTCCAACGGCATTGGCATCATCATCAACCCCAACCTTCTTCTGGACTGCAACTGTTCCCCCATCCAGTTGTTCGATCCCTCCTGGAAATCCTGCGAACGGCTGCTGGAACAGGTTGAGGAGGTTCTTCACACCCTCAAGCTGGAGGACGATCCCTTCCACCGGAACCTGATTGTCTCGCCTGAGGAGTTGAGCCTGAGCCAGATGGACCTGACCATGAATCTCTGGTTCAGCAAGGATGCCGATCTGGTGGAAATCATCCGCCTCTTCTCCAAGGGAAACCTCCCCCGGAGTTTCGACCGCCAATCCTGCAGCACCCCCGAGGAAACAAGGCACTGCTTTATCGCCTCCTCCCAGACGGTCACCTTCAAGGCCTACGATAAGGTATACGACCTGAAGCGGTACGGCCGCTGCCCGTTCGAGCTGGAACACAAGAAGATTCTGCGGATTGAGGTGAGCCTCAAGCGGAAATCCTTTCTGGAGAAATTGGAGCTGGATCGGGGGGACGACCTGTATACCATGCTGAGCGTCGGCCATCGATCGGTATGGCCCGTCCTGGAAAACTACCTCGAGCGGCTGTTCCCCTGTTCGGGCACCCACCGGACATACCAGGAAACCATTCGCCGCATCGACAGCTCCAGCCTGTCCGAGAAGAAAAAAGAGAGAATGACGTACCTGGTAGCGAAAACCAGTGCCGGCGCCGGGCTGGACACCGCCCTGAAAAAGATGAAAAAGGAGTTCAGTCTCTCGGACTATCGCACCATCGACGCCCTCTATGATGCCTTTGAAAAACTGGACATCAACCCCATCACTCTCTGCAACAACAGCGACCTTTCAGAAGTCCCCTCGATCCGGAAGATGATCAAAAAGTCCATCTGACGAATGGGCATTCAGCCCCCTTTTGGGGACCTCTCAGAAAAAACACCCGATCAGGCAGGCCTCCCGCCTGCCTGGTTGGGCGTTTCCGGTTTTCAGGATTTCCCGGTTCAGATACTCACAATGATGGTCTTGTCACGCCACTTTTTCCCGAAGAACTTGAGGCCGATCTCCTGACAGTAGTCTCTGGCCTCCTCCCGGGTGATGGTGAAGGTCAGCAGGGGCTGGGGATTGGTGATATGACGGCTCAGCTGGGTGTCAATCTCCCCATCCTGCCCGGCGCTCTGCTGGTCCCGGTAAAGCTGCAGGGCGATCGCGCTGGGGCTCATCCTCTGCTGATCGGCCGGCATATCCCTGGCAAAGTTCAGGGTCCAGTTGAAGGTATCGTCATCCACCACCACGACCTGGAGGATAAACTGACGGATCACCTCCTCGGCAATGGCCGTCCCCGAAAAATCCACCCACTGGTCCAGAGTCTGGCGAATCTGCTTCATGTCCAGGGCGGATACCGGCATCTCGGCACTCTGGGCCTGGAGATCCTCCACCTTCTTCTGGAGTTCGGCCAGCTCCTGGGCAGCCTTCCCGTTGTCCTGGAGAAAGACTTCCCGGCTGATCATCCCCAGCGCACACATCTCCCGCAGACCCTCCTGCTTCTTCATCAACTGGGCCTGCTGCTTTTCCAGGGCTTTCAGCAGGGCGGCGGTGTTGTCGCCGCTCTGGGCGGCACACTGCTCAATCATCCGGCAGGCCATCAGGACCGCTTCCTTCTGCTGGCCCCACACCCTCCGGAACACCGTCCGGGCCATCAGGTCGATCTGCCAGGCCGGAATGCTCTTGCTGTGGCAGACCGTGCTGGCATCCAGGCCGTGGGCTTCCAGATAGCGCCGGCTCACCTGCCGTTTCTGACGGTAGCACTCAAAGCCGTAGGCCTTCCGGCCGTCGGCATTGGTCCGCCACACAAACCGCCGAAAGGCCGACCCGCAGCTGCACCGCAGTTTCTCGGTCCAGACCGACTGCGGCTCTTTCCGCATGAACTTCCGGGTCTTGCCGTCAGGGCCTGTCAGGGGAGTGCTCTTTTTCCGGCGCAGGGCCTCGCATCGGTCCCACAGTTCCTCCGACACGATGGGCTCAAATTTGCCCTTGACGTAGACAAAATCCTCCTCCCGGTGGTTCACCCGCTTCTGGGTCAGGAAGCCATCGCTGCAGGATTTGTTGTACCCGATGTAGCCTTTATAGGTGGCGTTGCGCAGGATCCGGCCGATCCGCTCCACACTCCATTTCACCTCCCCGTGGGCATTCTCGCACCCCATCCGGGTCAGCTCGGCACAGATCTGTTTATACCCCATACCGCCCACATAAAGCTCGAATATTTTTCGGACCGTGTAGGCCTGCTGGGCATTGATGACATAGTTTCCGTCCACAAGATCATCATAGCCCAAAATATTCCCGTTTCCGTAGAGCGTGCCGTTCTTCCGGCTGATCCTCTGACCCGCCAGCACGCGCTCGGATATCTTCCGGCTTTCCTCCTGGGCCAGGGTCGCCATCAGGGACAGCCGCAGCTCTCCATCCGAGTCCATGGTCCAGATATTATCCCGAATAAAATACACCTCTACCCCCGCCCTTTTCAACTCCCGGGTGATGGTCAGAGTATCCACCGTATTGCGGGCAAACCGGCATACTTCGCGGGTGATCACCAGGTCGAATTTCCCCTGGCGCGCATCCTCCAGCATCCGCATAAAAGACGGGCGTTTTTCCACCGAAGTACCCGTAATACCCTCGTCATAATATCGCCCCACAATCAGCCAGTCCTTATGCTGGGCGGCGATTTCTTCGTACCATTTTTGCTGGTTGGCAAAGGCCGACAGCTGGGCCTCATGCTCGGTGGAAACCCGGCCATAAATAGCTACCTGACGGATCCTTCCGGCGTCGAGTCTCTCAAACATTTATCATCCCTCCACAATCAAAAAAGCCCCGCCCTGATCACTTCGACCAGGACGGGGCCAACGTTTGCCCTTCTGTTTTAGCGGGCGTATGCAGACAAAATATTATTGTAGGTTTCCTGATTCAGCAGACCCTGCTCATAGAGCGCCTGGATCAACTTGAGGGCGATCTCCTGCGTTGTCATATCGATCATAAAAATCTCCTTTCCTGATGCCTGTTCCATTCATGACCCGCGGCCCTGCAGGCATACCTTGACCTTGGGTTTATTTTCCTGTTCGGGGGTAAATCAGAAAAGAAAATCCCCTGCTGCCAGGCCGGTTCCTCGTATCCCGGGCACAAAAAAGGACCGCCCTCCCACCGGGGTGGGAGAGCGGCCCAAAACGCCTTAAAAAGCCTATTTGGCTTCATTTAAACCATTGTGTCGAACCAGTCGAAGGCGTCAAAGTTCCGAAGAAGGTCAAAAACATAACTTTTTCACGTTCTTTTTTGCATTCATTTACTTCGACACCACTTCGACTCTTTTTGCCACTTCGGAATCACTTCGAAGTCACTTCGACCACTTACTTCGACATCCAAAATTGGGCAGATGATATTTTTTGGCAGCCTTTGTGATTTCCTTCATCGGAATCCCAATGCATCAAACAGGGGGCTGGTCCTTATAATATTGATACCGCCAGGAATCTTTTCCTTTATCACTCCGTTTCAACTTTACTCCCGCTTCATACAGCTTGTCTTCCCATTTTTTCCAACCATCTTCAAAAGGAAAGCATTCATAAGCATTGTCATCAAGCCATTGCTGGTACTCCTGCAAAAATTTATCCCTCGGCGCAATAAAATATTCTTCATTTTCCCTTTTTAATGTATGTAAAATTCCTCGGCATTTAAGCGATCCATGCTTTGCCTTTTCGCATAGATGTTTAACACAAAACTCATACTCCCATAGAAATTCATAAAATATATCCAGGTCATCATATTTCCCCGAGGATACAGGTTGATTAAGCAACGCAACCGGCCGACAAATTGGTTCTATTACACGCATCTGGGGAGATCCAGGCAGAACCCAGTTGCCATAATTATAAAGGATTTCATCTGCGTCTGTTTTTTTCAATATCCCATAGTTTTTCAAAAAATCAAGCAGCTGTTCCAAGAAGGCCATAGCTGCACACCAAAGATCTTCCTCTTCGATGGATTGTTCATGATTTTTCTGATCCATGGGCGGACGATAAAGTTCTATTCTATTTCTCCAAATATCCTGCAGAGGCATTTTCCTTTCATTGTATTCATACTTCACATTTTCATGAAAATCACATATAAACTGTTCGATCCATTCATGCATATTTCCACTGTTTGCTAAGCAAGATTTCGTTTTTGTCTGCAATCCAATCAGGCAAGTACCCTGTATCTTGATCTCAGTATGTCCCGCCTTTTTTCTACCAGGTTTTTCAAACAGAATGGGAACCATAAATTCCGAAGTTTTCAAAATCTCATTTCGGATCGTTTCGTCCACATCCGCCTTGATTGCCACCGCACTTTCGGCATAGCCAACCCAAAACTTCTCTCCATCTTCATTCCAGCCGCTAATATAATCGATCATGTCTCGGGAAGCACAAGAAGCATTTTCCCAAACTGTGGGTTGGATCAGCCAACTTCGATCTAGTCCACATCCTGTTCCTTCCCAAGTTCCTTCCCCCTGTACTGCAATCAACAATGCTTTTATTGCATCGTAGATTTCTTTGGACCCTTGTCCCAAATAGACCACAGGCAATGTAAAATTGTTCTTCATCAGAACAGAGGCAATCTGTCCCAGCAAAATCATCAATTGCAGTTTTGCTCTTTCCTTCTGGCTTTCCTCCTCGCCGCCCCTTGGAAAGTCGAAAAACGCCCGAACCGTCGATAAAGCGTTACTTTGCGAATATTTTACATTCACTTTTTTCATCTTCCATGTCGGACTCTTTTTCTTGATCAATGTGGGATCCACTTTAGCGCCCTGCAGTGGTCTGTACGCCTCCCCTTTGGCGGGCCGATAGAGAGAATACTCTATTTTGCGATATGGCCCTTTCAGCTGGACAGTCACCGATTTGTACAGCTTTTTCTTTTTTCGTCCTTTTGGGTACCCTTTTCTTCGTCTTTCTCTTTCTTCGCGCTCATTTGATTCTTCGTGTCAGATTGATGGGGATCAGCACAATCTGTCAATGGAATTCCATTCCAATTACTGTTTTGCTCTGCCATTGTTCTTGCCTCCTTGCTTTTTTGAGACAAGTATAGCAAATCTCCCCAGATATTTGATCTATTTATCTAACAAACGTGATTTCCTACAAAAAAAGCTCAGGGCATTTGTAATAAAAGACATGCCCTGAGCTCTATTTTTACCCTGCCGCCTCCAGCTTAGGAATTGCCTCGCTGGCCTTCACCGCCTCCATGAACTGGCGGGCAAAGGCTTTGGCGCTGGCGGCTTCTTCGGGGCTGAGGGCGCTGACCGCCTCAAAGTGAAAGAGGGCGTAGGGCTTGCCTCCCCGGCTGGTAGCCTTTTTGAGGGAGATCCGGGTGACCACCCCGTTCAGCGGGGTCAGGGCGCTGGTGAGCCGGGCGGTGTACCGGAGGAACAGGCCCTTGCTGGTCACCGGCACCCGCACCAACAAGGGCAGGACATTGCCCGGTCGCAGCAGGAACAACAGCACCGATTCCTTGCAGGCTTTGGCCCCTGTCTCGCCGTCCTTGGAACCGTAATCATTGAAAGGACAATGGGCGCACACTTTGCCGCTCTCCGAGACAAGGCTGTTATGGCTGAAACAAGTGGGCGGCGTCCCCTCCACCGGGTCAGGGGTGTCCCAATAAGCCCGGGGTGTAGTGTAGCCCAGAACAATCCCGGTCAGCTCTTTCTCTGCTTCATCGCCGGATAGTCCCGGAACGGTAAACACGGTAGATCCGCCCGAAGGCGACTTAACCACGTCGAAGAGCTGGTAATTCAAGGACTGATCGGGCAGGTTCTCGCGGATGAGTTCCATGGTGCTGTCGTTCAGGGCCAAGTAACCCGACGGAGAAGCATTTTCGACCAGGGCAAGCTGCTGGGACTGTTCGGCCTCCTGTATGGTCTGCACCTTGGTATTGAGACGGCTTTTGAGATTGGTGTTTTCCATGATCATATACCTCCATCAAAGGGTTTTGACTGTGAATCGTCTGCAATTGGTTTTGCTGGCGTACCTCTTGTAGAGGGCCGGATGTTCGACTTTCAGGGTCTTGGTGTCCAGCCGTTCCTGCACAACATTTTTCCATGTAACTAGATGGTCCCCGGCCGTGCCGGTTTCGTGGTCGCCCAACATTTCCTTCAAGAGATTTTCGGCCTCCTGTTTCCGCTCGGTGAGGAGCTTGATCTGCTGGCCGGCCTCGTCGTACTGCTGAACCAGGGCGGCGGCATTCTCAGGCAGTGCCACGGTGGAACGGGGCACACTGCTGGGAAACCGCTCGGCCAGGAACCGGGCCGACGCGCTGGAGCCGTCCAGGGGCGGCGGAGTCTCACTCTGAACGTGCTGCCAGAAGTCCGCTTCCAGCTGGACCAACAGGGCGATCAACTCCTCGTCCCTGGGGATGAACTTCCAGCGGAAGGAGTTGCCGCCGATCAGGGCGGCGATATAGCAGCCGCCATATCCGGTGACGGCCATGTAGTGCTGTACCTGCAGAAAGTACTCGTCCGGGATGCCGTCCTCCCATTCCCCGGCCTTGAAGGCAGAGGCGGTCTTGGCCTCGAAGATACAGGGGCCAAATTCAGGATGGACACAGGTGCCATCCAGGTTGGCCTGCATGAAAGGGTGTTCGTCACTCCGCAGAAGTTCCATCCGGTGTTCTACCTGGATGCCGGTGCGCTTGGTGAATTCCGTCCGCACCAACCCTTCCAGCTGGGTGCCCCAGTAGGCGGCTTCGCCTGCCTCCTGATCCGGCATTCGGCCGGTCTTTTCCATCCACAGCTCCACCGGGGACTTGTACCGGCTGATCCCGCAAACCACAGCGGCATCCGATCCGCCGATCCCCTGCTTGCGGTAATCCAGCCAGTCCGTGTAGGGCATGGTTTCGGTGTTGGCAATCACAGTAAAGGACATGGTTTTACCTCCTTACAATCAAGAAAGGCGGGATGCGTGAAACGACTTCACACGTCCCGCCCTATGGTGATACGCTGCTTCATGATTCAGGCTGCCGCCCGGATCATCTTGTAGGCTTTGTCAATCATAGGGTTCCCCTCAATGGTCCGCAGGAAAAGATTCTCGTTGTAGCTCTTGGTTTTGCGGATGGGATCGGCATGGGTGGCAAAGTCGCTCACCGCGTTGATGAACCGGTAGCCATTCTTCCCCATGTCGGCCAGGTCCGGCGCGTTCCAGTAGCGCTGCTTGAGGTCTTCCAGCAGGCGCAGGTTGTTCTTCTTTTGGATGTCGGACATCTCCTCACTCACCGGGAAGAAGGTCTGCATCAGGTCCAGAACCTTCCGGTCGGACAGCTTGATCTTGGCCAGCTCGTCCACACCCCGGCCCAGCTCACTCATGTAGAGTTCGGCCAGGCGCAGAGTTTCGCTGGCCTCCCGAACGCGGCTCATGACGTTCTCGGTATGCCGGGCCGCCCAGACACGGTTGGCGCTGTTCAGGGCCAGGTTCAGGGTGTTCTGGCAGACTACTCGGATGGGAGTCATGGCCACCTTCACCCCGCGGCTGCCGTCGTGGGAATTCATGATCACCAGATAGGGTGCGATCTCATCCCCCGCAATGATGTACCGCTGGGGCATACGGGCCAGCATCCAGACCTTCCGGCCCATCTGGAGAGAGCCGGCAGTCTCATAGGTGACACCCTCGCCCAACAGTTCATCGGTGAACTGGAAAGCGTCCTGGTTCTGAACCACCTTGTAGCGGTCGGATACGATGCCCAACACCCGGCCATCGGTGCTGCGGACGTTGGCCTTGTAGCCTGCAATCCAGCCTCCATCCTCGGTCTGGACATTCTTCTGCAGGACTTGCCAGTCCAGGCCTGCCCAGATCAGAGCATCGGCGGAAGCGGGCGCTTCAGCCACCATGGTACCCAGACCATGCCAGGGTTTCTCGCGGACATAAAACATGGTTTCAACATTGGCAGACATTGTATTTTCCTCCTTGTAAATCAAAGACAGTGAAATGAAAATGTGGGAAATGTGGTTTTTCCCACATTTCCCACGTTTGAAAGGCGCATCATAGACAAATTGGGCTACTCAGATGCTCAGCGGTAGTAACTCACCACTCCGCCGATGTAGACCGGTTTGCTCAGATCGGCGTACCGGAGCCACCGGTCCAGAGGCTCCAGGATTTCGGTCTGGGTATGGTAGATGTAGATGCTGTAGCGGTCCTCGTAGCTGTCGTTCAGACCGTCTAGCGCCAGGTCGAAGGCTGGCACCACCTCGCTGCCGTTGAACACCGAGAAGGCCGTCTGGGCCAACACCTCGGCCGCTGCCTTGAAGCAGACATACCCGCGGCGGAAAAATCCGTCCCGCAGGCTGGGGTTGAAGGTCAGTCGGCTGCCGGTACGGGTACAGAGGGGCCCCAGGAACTGAGCCAGTTCCTGGATGGCCTGTTCCCTCCAGGACGGGTCGGCATTCTCGGCATAACTGCAGACCTGCTCGTAGAACCAGTCGGGCAAGTGGCCGGCTTTGGCGTAGGACTCCGATTGAACGGGCTGCAATGATACTTGGTAGACATAGCTGTGCATGGTGATTCCTCCTTGATATTTTTAAAATAGCTGGAAACAAAGAAAACCTCGGGGTCGTTCCCCGAGGCTTTCATGGATATAGTATGTATTCGATTTTGGATTCAAATCAGAAGGCTCACTCTTTCCGCTGTCCCAGCAGGGTTTTGATTTCCAGCATCTTGTCAAAGTCGCCGTCCTCCACAGCCTTCTCCATCTGATGCAGCAGCGCATCCTGTTGCCTGGCCTGGGCCGCCTGGAATGCGATATCCTCCTGATAGGCTTCCATCAACTTTTCCACCTGCGCATCTTTTGCGGTGGAAATGTTCTGCCGAACCTGTTCCCCTGCCATCCGGATTTGGTCGAAAATCTGCTGAATCTCTTCCCTTTCAGCCTGCTTGGCCTTGTCCTGTTTCATCTCAGTCCAACTCCTGCAAACAGTTTATCATCAGCTGGGCGGCAGACAAAATGCCCGGGGTCAAGTTTTCGGCTTGGCTCATCAAAAGATCCTCTATAATCTGGAGGACCTTCATCCGTCTTTCATGCAGAAGCTCTTCACTATGCATCGCCTTCTGCGTCTCGGCCTCCACCGTAAGCGCTGCAATTTCCTTTTGGGCTGTAATCAATGCCCGCTGGGTCTTGGCATCCTCTGCCTTGGCGTAGATTTCAACGCCAACCTGCAGGGCCGTTTGGAAAGCTTCCATTGCGCTGTTGACCGCCATCACTTCCGGCGGCATCGGGGCGGGCAAATTTGCGTCTTTCATAACCGTAAGATTGGACATGGCACCTTTCTCCTTCCCCTTGATTAAAGCCACAGCCTTTTCAGCGTTTGAACCAGCTCCTGATACCGCTTCGCGGTCTGGTCGCTGACTTCCTGCAGGCCAAGTTCTGCAATCTGGTACAGCAGGGTGTTGCTCTCCGCCAGCACCGAAGCGCTCTGATTCTGGTAGGTTGTCTGGATGATCCGGAGCATTGCCATTTCCTCTTCCTGTGCATCCCGAACGGCTTTGACCCGGTACTGGACCTGGTGGATTTCACCAATGCACTGATCCATCTCGGCCCGGAACTGTTTGGCCTTTTGGTAATATTCCTCTGCGATTTCCATCCGCATTTGGGCGGCGGACAAACCCATATAGGTCCCCACATTGAACCCAAAAGAATCCATCGACGGACAAGACGGCGTCTTCGGCATGAGATCCCGGCTGGAAGGAAGTTCGGTCAACGCCTCGGATGAAACTGCCTTTCCAATCATTCGGTAGACCTCTTCCCGCTTCGCGCCAACCTCCTGCCGTTCCTGCAGCATTGCATTCCAGTCCCGATTCATCCCGCCCAACGCATCATGGTATCGCGCATTGCTTTTGGCCACAATTTCTTCCGCTTCATCCCGGACGGTATAGGACGTGCGGGCTTCCTGTTCCGGGTTCCCTTCGATCCGGTTCTGAATGTCCTGAGCCACCGTCTCGGTGATATCATTGCCCAGCTCCACCGACCAGTGGGCTACTTTTACCGGCAGCGTCACAATATCGCCTACAATATCCGCCAGTATGGCTAGATCCTCCAAAAACATATCCGACCTTCCTTTCCCATGCCGTGCCTTTTGTGATCCGCTGTGTGCATTTTGGACGCAGCAAAGCAAAACAACAACCTTTGTACTTATTATTATAACTATTACAGTAATAATTACAATATGTTTATGGAATAAAAAATCATCCCATTCTTCCGTACAATGAAGACACGAGGTGTACGCCATGGAACGTGAATTTGAACAGGAATACAAAATGATCGGCCTGAAGGTCGCCTACTACCGCAAACTGCAGGGTTACACTCAGGAAAAGCTGGCCGACAAGCTGGGAGTGGCCACCTCCTACATCGGCCAGATTGAAGCCCCCGGCATGTACAAGCCCATCTCCCTGACCACCCTGCTGCGGATCGCCCAGGCGCTGGATGTGCCGGCCTACAAGTTTTTGCAGTTTGAATAAGAGTCAAATCACCCGCCGCCTCCCTGTTCTTCGGGAAGCTGCGGGTGATTCTCTTTGTCCAATAGGCGTTTTTCAGTGTGGAACGCCTGTTATTATTGCTTTGAAGAAAAACATCACATCTCTGCGCCAAAAGCTTTACGCGCCTTCTCTTTTTTGCTATCTTTATAGTAAAAGAGCGGCTGCGCTCTTGCAGCCGCCGTGTGAGGAGGTATCCAATGATGAAACGACATCTTTACCGTGCGTTGTTCTTCCTGGTGGTGCTGGCGGCAAGCTGCGGGATGTTGGCCATGGGGGCCAGTGCGGCGGACCCTGTGAGCGACTTTGACTTTGCCCGCTATGTCAGCGATAACCCGGACTTGATGCAAGCCTACGGGCGAGACCTCTATCTGGAAGAACTCTATCTGCACTATCTGAACTTTGGCGCCAGCGAAGGCCGGGCCGCCTATTCCCTGCGGACCGGGCAGCCTTTTGTGCTGGAGGAAAATGCCCAGCAGGCCTACCAGACCCAGCAGAGCCTTACCGGAACAGAGGCCCGCATCGCCAACGCCACCCTTACTCCCGACCGCAACTGGCCGGAACCATTGCTGACGGTGGCAGACCAAATCCTGGCCCAGGTGGGCGGCTCCACGCCCTATGAACAGCTCCGGGGCTGCTACGACTGGCTGATTCAGAACTGCTCCTATGGCAGTGTCCTGTCCAATCTGAACCAGGGCGGCTGGCTCGCAGAGGATGCCTATTCCATTATGACTCAGCGGGTGGGCGTATGCGACAATTATTCGGCAGCATTTGCGGTGCTGGCCCGGATGATCGGTTTTGACGCCAGAATCCAAACCGGCCAGACCCACCGGGCTGCCGGCGGCTACACCGGCCACGCCTGGTGCGTCATCAACATCCACGGGGTGGATTATGTCTTTGACCCCCAGGTGGAGGACAACATCGCCGCCGGCGGGGCCATCCGGTATCTCCGCTTCTGCAAAACCTATGAAGAAGTGCCGGACAAATACATCCTGTATGCTGCCGACGTGGTGCAGAGCAATATTATGGCCAGCGGCACTGTCCCGGCAGCCTACGGCTTTGGGCAGGGGTATAACTATTTCACCCATATCAACGAAGCCCGGTCGGCCGCCGGCGTCAGTCCCATGTCCTGGGACGCCGAGATGTCCAGAGCTGCCCTCCGGATCGCCCGCGGTGAGAACAAAGACACCGTTTTGAGCGAGCTGAAGAGCAAAACCGGCAAAGGCTATATTTCCTACTCCAGCTATGTATTCTACCCTTCCTATAACTGGCAGCCAAATATGGATCGTTTCCTGGAATCCGCAGGCATCGGCTTCTATGGGCTTCACATATGTATGCTCTACAGCATCAAATAAGATGTGACCCCCTGACCAAACAACCAGAAAGAGGGCATACAGGTCAAACCTGTATGCGGTGAATTATACTATCAAGTGCAACACTTAAGGGAAATAAAAAGAAGTTCATACAGAACCCTGGTAGAATAGAGTTACTACACCACCAAACCACCGGAGGGAACTGTATGAACTACCAT
>NZ_NFHK01000003.1:0-141544 GCF_002161315.1 Faecalibacterium sp. An77 | reverse complement strand
GGGGACAAAATTTGCCGCAGAACCGCGCACTCGGCCTTGCGGCCTCGCACACTCTCTGCGGCAAATTTCCCTGTAGGTGTCCCAGCCGTACGCACATGTCGTCCGGCCGGGACTTTTTTGACAGTTTGAGGCAGATCCCCACCGGGGCCTGCCTTTTTTGATTGCAGAAAAGAGCCCCCGTCCACAGCGCGGAACGAGGGCCCTTTTCAGAGGAAATGGATGGTTTCCCTTGCGGGAAAGGAACAGAGAAACGTTACTCTACGTCCTGCAGGGCGGCATAATCCTGCTCGCCGGTGCGGACCTTGACCACCTTGGCCACGTTGTAGACAAAGATCTTGCCGTCGCCGATGTGGCCGGTGTACAGGGCTTTGGTGGCAGCGTCGATGATGGTGTCCACCGGGATCTTGCTGACCACCACTTCCACCTTGACCTTGGGCAGCAGGGTGGCGTCCACCTCGGCGCCGCGGTACTTGGTGCCGCTTCCCTTCTGGAGGCCGCAGCCCATGACCTGGGTCACCGTCATGCCGGTGACGCCCACCTTGTTCAGGGCCTGCTTCAGGGCGTCAAACTTGGCCAGCTGGACAATCATGGTCACCTTGTGCATGCCGGTGTCCAGGCTGGCGGGCAGCGGAGCTTCCCGCTGGACCTTGACGGCCGCCGCCACCTGGGCGGGGCTGGCCTTGGCGATGTCGTCCTCGCCCAGATCGGTGTTTTCGTTCACGTCCAGGTCGGCGTGGGTGGCGTCGCTGATGGCGAAGCCGGCGTAAGCGCTGGTCAGGCCGTGCTCATGGATGTCCAGACCGTCGATTTCTTCCTTTTCGCTGACCCGCAGGCCGATGGTTTTCTTGATGAGGGTGAAGATGATGAACATGGACACCAGAACCCAGGCGGCCACGCTCACCAGGCCCAGCACCTGGATGCCGAAGAAGCGGAAGCCATGGCCGTAGAATACGCCCTGGCTGGTGGAGAACAGGCCGGTGGCCAGAGTGCCCCAGGCGCCGTTTGCGAAGTGGACCGAGACAGCGCCCACAGGGTCGTCGATCTTGGCCACATTGTCGAAGAACTCCACCGAGAACACGCAGAGGATGCCGGCCACAATGCCGATGATGGCGGCGCCGTAGGGGTCCACCATGTCACAGCCGGCGGTGATGGCCACCAGGCCGGCCAGGGCGCCGTTGAAGGTCAGGGAGACGTCCGGCTTGCCGTAGCGGACCCAGGTGGTGATGAGGGCGGCCACGGTGGCCAGAGCGGCGGCCAGGTTGGTGTTGAAGCAGATGAGGCCGGCGGAAATCATGGTGTCGTCGCCGGTCATGCTGACGGTGGAACCGCCGTTGAAGCCGAACCAGCAGAACCACAGGATGAACACGCCCAGAGCCATGGCGGTGAGGTTGTGGCCGGGAATGGCCCGGGCCTTGCCGTCCTTGCCGTATTTGCCGATCCGGGGACCCAGCATCCAGGCGCCCAGGCAGGCGGTGATGCCGCCCACAAAGTGGACTGCGGTGGAGCCCGCAAAATCATGGAAGCCCAGCTGTGCCAGCCAGCCGCCGCCCCAGATCCAGTGGCCCGAGATGGGATAGACAATCAGGCTGATGGCCGCCGAGTAAACGCAGTAGGCGCTGAACTTGGTGCGCTCGGCCATGGAGCCGGACACGATGGTGGCGGCGGTGGCGCAGAACACCGTCTGGAATACCACATACACCCACAGAGGCAGGCCGCCGAAGTCGTAGCTGCCCCGGATGAAGGGGTCAAACCCGCCGATCAGCGCGCCGGTGCCGCCGAACATCAGGCCGAAGCCCACGATCCAGAAGCAGGGTGTCCCGATACAAAAATCCATCATATTCTTCATGAGAATATTGCCGGTATTTTTGGCCCGGGTGAGTCCTGCCTCGCACAAGGCGAAGCCGGCCTGCATGAAAAAGACCATGAACGCTGCAACCAGCGTCCAGGTGACGTCCGCAGAATTGTACATGAATCAAAACCCCTTTCTAACCCCTCAAACGACAAAGGCGCCGGGCGGAATGTTCCGCCCGGCGCCTTTGCCATCTGGTTTGTTGCGCTTATGGTAGCACAGCCCGACCGCGAGGTCAAGCAAAAATTGATTCACAGCAGTGAATTTCGGTGTCTTGCCCGTCCGCCGCCCCGCGCAGGACCGTATTTTTGGGGACTTCGACGGGAAATCGGGGGTCAGGAACGAGGGGTCTCCCCCTCCTCCGGCCAGGCCAGCAGGCGGTTTTTGCGGAGCAGATAGTAGCCCACGCCGGCGGCGTCGGCCAAAAACCAGCCGATGGGCACGGCGCTCCAGATGCCGCTGACCCCGATGGCGGGGATGGCCGACAGGAGGTAGGCCAGGGCCACCCGGGTGCCCAGAGAGATGACGGTGAGAACCACGCTCATTCCGGGGCGGCCCAGGGCGCGATACAGGCCGTAGAGGAGGAACAGACAGCCGATTCCGCAGTAAAACGCCCCTTCGATGTGGAGATAGAGGACGCCGGCCTGGATGACGGCCACCTCTCCTGCCTCCACAAACAGGCCCATCAGGGGCTCGGCAAAGACCCACACCAGGGCCGACAGCACCACGCCAAAGCCCATGGAGGTCACCACCGCCCCTTTCAGCCCGGCGCGGATGCGGTCGGCCTTTTTGGCACCGTAGTTCTGGGCAATGAAGGTGGAAAAAGCGTTGCCGAAGTCCTGCACCGGCAGATAGGCGAAGGAATCAATCTTGACGGCGGCGGCAAAGGCGGCCATGATGGTGGGGCCGAAACTGTTCACCAGGCCCTGCACCATCAGAATGCCCAGGTTCATCACCGACTGCTGGATGCAGGTCAGAAAGGAATAGCTGGCCACCTCCCGCAGGCAGCTGCCCCGCACCCGCAGATAGGGCCGCAGGCCCCGGAACTGGGGGCACCGGGCCAGGGCATAGAGGGTGATGCCCACCCCCGAGACGTACTGGGCAATGACGGTGGCCTCGGCGGCGCCGGCCACGCCCCGGCCCAGACCCAGCACAAACCACAGATCCAGGGCGATATTCAGGCAGGCGGACACCGCCAGAAAGGCCAGGGGCGCCACGCTGTTCCCCACCGCCCGCAGGAAAGAGGCGAAATAGTTGTACAAAAAGATGGCGGGAATTCCGGCAAAAATCACCACCAGATAGGCCCGCATCAGCCCCCACACCTGGTCCGGCACCTGGAGAAAGACCTGAATCCAGTCCAGACAGGCGAAAGACACCAGATTGAGGACCACCGCCACCCCGGCGATGAGGACAAAAGAGGAAACAATACTCTCCCGCAGGCCCGCCTCGTCCCGGCGGCCGAACCGCATGGAGAACAGGGCCCCGCTGCCCATGCACAGGCCCAGCAGGATGGAGGTCAGAAAGGTCATCAGAGAATAGGAGGAACCCACGGCGGCCAGGGCGTCGGTCCCGGCGAACCGGCCCACAATCAGGGTGTCGGCCACGTTATAGCACTGCTGCAGCAGATTCCCCAAAATCATGGGGATGGCAAACAGCAGCATCGACCGCATGACTGGCCCCCGGGTCAAGTCCTGATTCATGGCGTTACCTCCAAACCGAAAGTTATAACTTACGTTTCGAAACCCATTATAGCGCCGGGGCGCGGCGGTGTCAACGGGCGGTTTCTTTTTTGGGGATGGGGTGGTATACTGTGGAAAAAACCACATGAGGGAGGCGTTTTGCGTATGTTTCTGGAGGGGTTGGACGCGCTGGACCAGCAGATTGTCCGGCTGCTGATCGAAAACGCCCGGATGTCCTATTCCGACATCGGGCAGGCGGTGGGGATTTCGCGGGTGGCGGTGAAAGCCCGAATTCAGGCCCTGGAACAGCGGGGAGTCATTGAGGAATACACCACCATCATCAATCCCCAGAAGATCAGCGGGGCGGTGTCCTGCTATTTTGAGATCGAGACCCGGCCCGACGCCCTGGCCGAGGTGACCCGGCGTCTGGCGGACAACGAAACCATTACCCAGATTTACCGGGTCACCGGCAAAGATAAACTCCACGTCCACGCGGTGGCGGCCTCGGGCGAGGAAATGGAAACCCTGATCCGGGAGGTTATCGACCCGCTGCCGGGGGTGGTGAGCTGCAGCTGCAATACCATTTTGTCCCGCATCAAGGATATTAAAGGCCTGCGACTGTAAAAAGCGCAACTTTTTCCACCCGACACACCGTGTCCGGTGGAAAATTGGACGGTTCCCGGTTTGTGTCCTGGTTTTGGGCGGGGCGCTGTGGTATGATGGGGTAAAAAGGAGGCGGCGCAATGGATCAAAAGAAGATCGGGGCCTTTCTCAAGGCCCTGCGGGCCGAGAAGGGCCTGACCCAGGAACAGCTGGCCGGTCAGATGCAGGTGTCCAGCCGGACGGTGTCCCGGTGGGAAACCGGGTCCAACCTGCCCGATTTGAGTATCCTGCTGGCGCTGGCGGATTTTTACGGGGTGGGACTGCGGGAGCTTCTGGACGGAGAGCGGCGGCCCCAGACCCCGACCCAGGACCCCGACAGCGAAGCCCGCGATACCCTGCTGAAGGCGGCGGGCTATTCGGAGGAGATCAACCGGCGGATTACCCGCAATATCCACTGGAGCGCCTGGCTGGGTGTGGCGGCTCTGGGGGTGTACATGGTGCTGGAAAGCCTGGGCTTTGCGGACAATGGACTGGCCGCAGCGGCGGCAGGCTTTGTGCTGGGGCTGGCCTGGGGGATTCTGCTGACCTTCGCCCTTCTCACCGGCCCCTGGGGCAAACTCTTCCATCGGGTCAAGATGAAGGTTTTGGGCCGCTTTTTTGACAAAAAGACAGACCCCGGCGCCTGAATGATATTCCAAATGGGAGCGGATGGAGAAATGTTGCCCCTATACAATCTGTATTTATACGCCTTGTAAACATTGGCTTGATCGGAGAAATCCCTCTTCCCTGCCCCGCCGGAGACGGCATGGCAGGATTTAAGCGGAAAAGGAATAAATCCTCGCCCGCTTGAAACCGAAATTGAAAACAGCCCGAAAAAATCCCCGTTCCAACCGGAGCGGGGATTTTCTTATGATTAAAAGAGGGAGAGCACTGCCGGCCACGACCTACGGATTAAAAGGAGGCCATGGGACGAGGCTCCCTGCTTTGTTCACTGGATGCGGTCGCCGTTCGTGTCTCTTGCGAAAATTGGGAGCGCGGCTCCGGGTTGCGGTGCCCTGCTTTTGCTTCGGGCGTCGCCGCGCCCTTGCAAAAGACAGACCGCTGTCCTCTTGCGGTTCCCTGAATTTTCGGCGCATCAAAATGATGCTTGAAAATTCAGACTGCGGCGCCAAGCACACCTCGCTGCTTCGTCCACTGGACGCGCTTCGGTGTGCTTGCCCCTGCTCCGCCTCGGCTGTTTCTGCCGCAGGACACACTTCGGTGTACTTGCTATTGGACGCGGCCGCTGTTTTTGTCATAGGGACAGAAAAAATCCGTCTATGACGAACTTTGCATCGTACTCGGGCGCAGCCCGGACGTAACGTGAGCGCGGCATAGCCTGCAACCCGTTGTCACTTTATAAAGAGCGGCCAGAGTGTATGGTACCCAGTGAAAAGCTTTTTGCCAAGCTTTTTCTCGAAAAAGCGGGGTTTAGGTGTCGATGTTGCCGAATTCGCTGAGCTTGAGGTCTTCGTTGTGGTCGGTGGCCCAGCGGACAGCCCACTCGGAAGTGAAGAGGAGCAGACGGTTTCCGCGCATGTCCTCCACCGGCTTGGTGTCGCTGGTCAGATCCAGATCCCGCAGGGTGTAGGTGTCGGGATCGTTCTGAATCCACCGAATCTGCTCAAAGGGCAGATGCTGCATCCGGATTTCCACGTTGTACTCGGTGTTCAGACGGTACTCCAGCACTTCCAGCTGCAGAACGCCCACGACGCCAACCACAACTTCCTCCATGCCGCCGCCCACTTCGCGGAAAATCTGGATGGCGCCCTCCTGGGCGATCTGCTCCATGCCTTTCACGAACTGCTTGCGCTTCATGGTGTCCTTCTGCTCGATGCGTGCAAAATGCTCGGGCGCAAAGGTGGGAATGCCTGCAAACTGAACCTTCTTCTTGCCGGTGCACAGGGTGTCGCCAATGGAGAAGATGCCCGGATCAAACAGGCCGATGATGTCGCCCGCATAGGCCTCGTCCACAATGGCACGGTCCTGGGCCATCAGCTGGGTGCCGGTGGCCAGCTTGATGTTCTTGCCCTCCTGGACGTGATAGGCGTCCATGCCGCGCTCGAACTTGCCCGAGCAAATCCGCATAAAGGCAATGCGGTCCCGGTGTGCCTTGTTCATGTTGGCCTGAATCTTGAAGATGAAGCCCGAGAACTCCTCACGGCAGGGGTCCACGGCCTCGCCGGTCAGGCTGTCCACACGGGCCAGCGGGGTGGGAGTCAGACGCAGGAACTCCTGCAGGAAGGGCTCCACACCAAAGTTGGTCAGAGCCGAACCAAAGAACACCGGGCTCAGCTCGCCCCGCAGAACCTTGTCCAGATCGAACTCCTCGGCGGCGCCGTCCAGAAGCTCGATTTCGTCCACCAGCTGCTGGTGCAGATAGGGGGTCAGCAGCTCGTCCAGGCCGGGATCTCCCAGCTCCAGGGTGATCTCGTCCACCTTCTTGACGCCGTTGGCGCGGCCGTCGCTCTCAAAGGCCAGGACCTTGCGGCGCATCCGGTCAAAGACGCCCTTGAAGTCCTTGCCGCAGCCGATGGGCCAGTTCATGGGGAAGGTCTTGATGCCCAGAATTTCCTCGATGTTCTCCATCAGCTCAAAGGGATCCCGGGCTTCCCGGTCCATCTTGTTGATGAAGGTAAAGATAGGAATGTGCCGCAGGGTGCAGACCTTGAACAGCTTGATGGTCTGGGCCTCGACGCCCTTGGCGGCGTCGATGACCATGACCGCCGAGTCGGCCGCCATCAGGGTGCGGTAGGTGTCCTCCGAGAAGTCCTGGTGGCCCGGGGTGTCCAGAATGTTGACGCACTTGCCGGCGTAATCAAACTGCAGCACCGACGAGGTGACCGAGATGCCGCGCTGCTTCTCGATGTCCATCCAGTCCGACACGGCGTGGCGGGCGCTCTGCTTGCCCTTGACCGAGCCGGCCTGGTTGATGGCTCCGCCGTAGAGCAGGAGCTTTTCGGTGAGGGTGGTCTTACCTGCGTCGGGGTGGCTGATGATAGCGAACGTGCGGCGGCGTTCGATTTCTTCGCGATTTGTCATAGTACCTCTTGTCTTTCTCTGTCAATCTCTATAAAAAGGCTGCATAGCTTCGAGATGCACCGGGATTTACATGGGTGGTTCTCCTGTCTGTTGGATTCTGTTCCTAAAAAAACACACATACATATATATTACGCCAAAACGGCCCCCGGTGCAAGGGGCTGGACTACTTTTTTATGACAAAACAGGGCAGAGGGGCGGTGTCGGCCCAGTTGGCGAAGCGGCAGACCAGGACCGTATACTTAGTTAGAGGCAGCGCTTCCAGCCAGGCCAGGGCGGCCAACTTCTCGCTGTTCCCGATGACCGCCCCGCTGTAGAGCACCGCCGACAGCACCCCGCCGGGGCGCAGGGCCTGGAGGGCGGCCTCCAGGGCCGGGATGCTGGTGTCGGCGCCGCTGTGGACCGAATGGTCGGCGCCGGGCAGCCAGCCGAAGTTAAACACCACCCCGTCGGCGGTGCCGGGCTGGACGTAGTCCAGAAGATGGGCGTGGCTGTCCAGAATCAGGCGGCAGCGGCTTTCGGGGATGCTCTCCCGGGCCAGCCGGGCCCGGGTGGAGTCCAGGGCGGCGGGCTGGATGTCAAAGGCCAGCACCTGCCCTTCCTCCCCGGCCAGACGGCAGAGAAAGGCGGTGTCTCCCCCGTTGCCGCAGGTGGCGTCGATCAGGAGCCGGGGCCGGTCCAGGTGTCCCGCCAGAAAATCCTGGGCCAGCCGGACGGCGGTCAGGTCGGGCTTGCGGCGGCGGACCAGGCGGCCCCCTTGGGGCACAAAGTCAAACTTGGCCCAGAACGCGGTTTCCTCCGGCACGTCGGGCAGGGGCGCGGTGAAGCAGCTGGCCGCCTCCCGGTCATAGCCGCCCAGCTGGTGAAGCACCTGGCGCAGAAGATAGGAGCCATAGCCCCGGCGGCGCCAGTCGGGCGCAATCCACAGGGCCGAAATATGGGTCTCGGGCCCGCTGGAGGCCACGGCACAGCGGCCGATCTCGGACTTTTCTTTATAAAGGGAAAAGCCCTCCTCTGTTTGAACAAGGCGCATAAAGACCTCCTTTTGGGGCGGCTTGCTTTGGGAATGCAAGCAGGGGCTGCCTCCGCGCCGGAAAACGACTGGATTTCACATTTTCTTCACGGCGGCATGAAGCGGTTTTCACAATTTCAGGTTACACTATAATCAGCCAGAAGGGAAAGGTCAAGACCCTATCCCCCGCCTTCCCTTTTCCGCTCCCCCTGAAAGGATGATTTGAACTATGGATAACGAGAATAAATGGGAATACGACTATTCTTCCCTCTACCATTCCTCCGGCAACGGCAATGATACCGGCTATGCCAACGTAGGCAGCAGCGGGACCAACGCCGCCAATCAGTACGACGCCAACGGCGGCAATCCGCCGCCCGTCACCCCCGACTACCGTCCGGTCCCCAACCCGGAGGAGCCTCCCCGCAAACCCCGGCGCGGCCGGGCCGGCCGGGTGCTCCGCAGCGTGCTGGCCCTGGTGCTGGCCGCAGCGGTGGGCTTTGCCGGCGGCTACGTGGGCAGCATGGTGGGCAACGAGCACCGTCTGGTGATCCAGGCCTCCGACCGGTCGGAGCAGATCAGCAATGCGCTGGCCTCCTCCACCTCCACCGGCGGGGACGACCTGTCCACCGCCCAGGTGGCGGCCCTGGTCACCCCCAGCGTGGTGCCCATCACCACCGAAGAAGTGATCTACTCCAACTGGTCCTGGTTTGGCCAGCGCCAGGTTGAGTCGGGCGCAGGCAGCGGCGTCATCATCAGCGACGACGGCTATATTCTGACCTGTGCCCACGTGGTGGACGGCGCGTCCAACGTCACCGTCACCATCGACGATGTGGACTACACCGCCACCGTCATTGGCTCGGACACCGCCAGCGACGTGGCCGTCCTGAAAATCGAGGCCGAGGGCCTGACCCCCGCTGTGGTGGGCGACAGCAACGCCCTGGCGGTGGGCGAAGAAGTGGTGGCTGTGGGCAACCCTCTGGGTAATCTGAGCGGCACCGTCACCAACGGCATCGTCAGCGCGCTGGACCGCGATGTGGCCATCGAGAACAACGACGGCTCCATCCTGAATCTGTCCCTGATCCAGACCAACGCCAGCATCAGCCCGGGCAACTCGGGCGGCGGCCTGTTCAACATGGCCGGCGAGCTGGTGGGCATCGTCAACGCCAAGTCGGAAGCTTCGGGCGCTGAGGGCCTGGGCTTCGCCATCCCCATCAACACCGCCATCGACATCGCCCAGGATCTGCTGGAGAACGGCTACGTCAGCGGCCGTCCCTATCTGGGCATCACCTATGTGGCCGTCACCGATGAGTCCACCGCCCAGCAGCTGGGCGTGTCGGCCTACGGCATCTATATCGTGGATGTGGCCGCAGGTTCCGGCGCCGCCAACGCCGGCCTGGAGCCGGGCGACCGGATCATCAGCATCGACGGCGCGGAGATTGCCTCCCGCGACGATGTCACCTCGATCGTGGATCAGCACACCGCCGGAGACACCATCTCCATCACGGTGGCCCGGAACGGCCAGATGCTGACCGTCTCCGCCACCCTGGGCGAGCAGACCCCCAACAACTGAGTTTCATTGAAAACCCACCAAAACAGGTTTTACAGGTCCATTTTCCGGAATACAGAAACTCCCTTCTGATTTTCCTCCTTACAAAAGACTCCCCCGTCCCTAGACCCGGCGGGGGAGTTTTTTGCGCGTCCGGGCGGCTTGGGGCACAGAAAACGGGCCGCCGCAGGGCTTCGCAGACACCGAAACCCCTGCAGCAGCCCGCTGCGCTGATTTTACGTCACGTCCTCCAGCAGCTGGGCCAGGCTGACGCCATAGACTTTGGCCAGCAGGGTCAGATTGGACATGGTGGGCTCTGACTCCCCCGTCTCCCACTTGCTCACTGCCTGGCGGGATACCCCCACTGCTTCGGCCACATATTCCTGGGTGAGCTTGCAGCGGGTGCGGTGGTCTTTCAAAGCCTGCGCCAGGGTTTTGGAAGGGGCGGCGGCCGCTTCCTGCCGGTCCTCCGGGGGCCGGCTGTGGCTTTTGACGTAGGTCCGCAGGGCCCGGATGATAAAGACCACCAGGGTGACAAACAGGCCCAGAAACAGCAGCCCAAATATTTCAATCATTGCCAAGCGCATCGAATCAACTCCTTTCCGGTAGTTCAAGGATACAAAAAAGGAGCGGTTGCGTCCACCAACTGCTCCGCAACCTCAGGTTGCAGAGCGAAGGCGCGTTAAAATTCCCGCCAGAACAGCCCGCCGCTGGTCTGGAACAGGGGCCAGGGGCTGATGCTCTTGCTGCCCAGCTTGAAGTCCATGGTGAGGGTCTCCCCCACCTGGCCCACGGCGTCGCCCCGGCTCACCGTCTGGCCGGATTTGACGTGGATGTCCGCCAGGCCGTAGAGGTAGCTGCGCAGGCCGCAGCCGTGGTCGATGACCACCGTGTTCCCGGTGAGGCCCAGGTTCTGGGCTACCACAACCACCCCGTCTGCGGGGGCGCGGACCGCATCCCCCGGCACCGCATACAGCAAGGTGGAGTTGGACTGGCCGGCCCGGGCTCCGCTCATGACTTTGGTCTGGCCGTAGTCCAGCAGGACGGTGTAGTTTTCCAGCGGGCAGAGGAAGGCCCCGTGCCACATCTTGTCCCGGGCTTCGGCGTCGTAGAGGGACCAGATCACGTTCCGGAACTCCTCGCCGGCGCCGTCGGGGGCGGGCGGGTCGGGCTGGGCCTCCGCCTCGCCGAAGTTCTTGGCGGTGACCACCAGGGAGGTGGTGAGGGTCTCGCCGTTGACGGTGACGGCGATTTCGTGGCCGCCGGCCGAGGCATTGTAGGCCGCCGGTATGTAGCACCGCCAGCCCGCCGGGCTGCGGACACACTGGACGCTGCCCAGATCGGTCTCTATCTGGGGCTTTTCACTGCCCACCATGCCGCTGATTTCCAGGGCGGCCACCCCGCCCTGCTCGATCCGCTCGGAGGACAGTTCCAGCTCCGCCGAGGCCTGGATGGTGAACCGGAAGGAATACTGATAGCAGCCCGATGCCCGGGAAGGCCGTTCCAGGCCGGCATTGCGGAGGATGGCGCCGTCGGCGGGCCAGGTGAAGTCCGCCGGGGTCATCCCCTCCGGCAGACGCCAGACCGTCAGCTGGGCCTTGTACTCCCCGTTGGACGGGTAGAGGAAGCTGGCGTATTCGGAGATATCACCCTGGAAATAATAGGCGTCCCCCATGCCGTCGGCGGTGATGGTCAGCTGGGCGGAGGTGGCCCATTCGGGCAGGGTCAGCTCGGGGTGGGCGTCGTAGAGGACCCCCAGCTTCTGGACCGACAGGGTGGAGGGCGAATAAAAGGCCTTGTCCAGCATCCCGCCGATCAGGGGCACCTGCCAGCAGCTGCCGTTGACTTCCAGGTCTGCCCCGCCGAACTGGGCCGCCGGGTCGGGCTGGCTGCCGCTGGTGGTAAAGGAATAGCTGGCGGCCATGACGGCGCCCAGCAGGACGGCCACACCCAGCACCACTCCCACCAGCCACAGCAGAATGTTTTTCACGATCTGCATCTTGATTCCTCCTGTTTGGATTCACAGCACCCGCCGCCGTCCGCATCCGGCGCGGGATAGAAAAAGGGCGCACCAGCAGAAGCCGGTCAAAGGCTTCCACGGTGCGCCCTGCATGCATCTTGGCAGATTTTCTGCGCAGAGCCTTCGAAACTTACTCTGCGGTGTCCTCGTCGGCCTGCTCCACAGCCTCGGTGGCGGGGGCAGCGTCGGTGTCATCGACATCGGCGGGGACGGCCTCGTCCTCACCAAACAGCAGACGCTCGTATTCGTCCAGTTCCTTCTCGCGGCGGCGGAGATAGACAGCCACGGCGACCAGGGCGCCAGCCACGGCGGCCAGCGCAGCGACGACGGCGATCAGACAGGATTTCTTCATAGGTTGAGCACTCTCCTTTTTACGCATCAAGCGTTTTTTCAAATCATTGTACCGGCAGACAAGGTACAGCGCGATTTTCAGCATTCCAGTCAGTGCTGAAAAGATATGGATGGACGTTTGAATGACGAGAGACATTTGAAATACCCTCCCAGCCGGCGGGGGCCGAAGTGTTCTGCCCCCGGAATAACTCTATTATACCCGCTGCCGAACAAAATTACAACCGGAATCCACAAAATTTCCGTTGCCTGCCTCCGAAAAGTATTCCATATTGACCAACGCCTCGTCCTGCCCTTCTGGAAATTTATCCCAAAAGCACCTTGCGGTAGGCCTTGAAAGCCCCGGGCAGGGCGTAGCGGCCCTCCAGGTCCTCCCGGCTGGCCCAGACGCAGCCCTCCGGGGCGGGCTGGGCCGGCAGGGTCATCACCCAGCCGCTGAGATGCCATTCCACATGGCTGAAAATGTGCTTGGCGGCGGGCCGGGGCCGGGGCGTATCGCTGCCGGGCACAAGGCCCAGCCCGGCGGCAGCCTGGCGGATGGCGTCGGGTCCCTCCAGACAGACCCCTTCCAGGGCCGGGGGCTGCCACAGGCCGGCCAGCAGGCCGGTCTCGGGCCGCTTCTGGAGCAGCCAGGCTCCGGTCCCCTCCTGCCGGATCAGCAGCACCGTCACCGGCACCACCCGGCGGGGCTTGGGCTCGGCCTTTTTGGGCAGTTCCAGGGCGGTGCCGGCCTTCCGGCCCTGGCACAGATCGGCCAGAGGACACCGGCCGCACAGAGGCTCGCCTCCGGGCAGGCAGACCAGGGCGCCCAGCTCCATCAGGGCCTGGTTGTAGTCCCCGGGGTTGTCGGGGGGCTGGTGGGCCATCACCCGCTGGGTGAAGGTCCGCTTGACGGCGGCGTCGGTGACGGGGGACGGGTCGTTGTACAGACGGGCAAACACCCGCAGGACGTTGCCGTCCACCGCAGGGGCCGCCAGCCCGAAGCCGATGGAGGCGATGGCCCCGGCGGTGTAGGGCCCTACCCCGGGCAGGGCCAGCAGGGCGTCGTAGTCGGCGGGCAGGGCGCCGCCGTACTGCTCGCATACCACCTGGGCGGCCTTCTGCAGGCTGTGAACCCGGCGGTAGTAGCCCAGACCCTCCCACAGCTTGTCCAGCCGTTCAGGCGGGCAGGCGGCCAGGGCCGGGATGTCGGGCAGTTCCTCGATGAACCGCTCATAATAGGGCAGCGCCGCCGACACCCGGGTCTGCTGCAGCATGATTTCGCTGACCCAGACGTGGTAAGGGGTGGGGTCGTCCCGGAAAGGCAGGGAGCGGCGGTTCTGGTTGAACCAGTCCAAAAGGGCGGGGGCAATGTTTTCCACAGGCGTGGTCCTCCATGGTGCAAAATGAAAAAAGAAACGTCCGGTCTGGACGTGATGGGCGTACAGGCCGGACGGGGTGACAGATGGGTTACATGCCGTAGGCGGTGCGGGGGAAGGGCAGCACGTCCCGGATGTTCTGGATGCCGGTGAGGTACATCAGCATCCGCTCGAAGCCCAGGCCGAAGCCGGCGTGCTCCACGGTGCCGAAACGCCGCAGGTCCAGATACCAGTCGTAGCTGGCCTTGTCCAGGCCCAGCTCGTCCATGCGGGCGGCCAGTTTGTCGTAGTCTTCCTCACGCTGGCTGCCGCCGATCAGCTCGCCGATGCCGGGCACCAGCATATCGGCTGCGGCCACCGTCTTGCCGTCGGGGTTCTGCTTCATGTAGAAGCTCTTGATCTCCTTGGGATAGTCGGTGACAAAGACCGGCTTCTTGAACACCACTTCGGTCAGGTAGCGCTCGTGCTCGGTCTGGATGTCCACGCCCCACTCCACCGGGTACTGGAACTTTTTGTTGTTCTCCTTCAGGATCTCGATGGCCTCGGTGTAGGTGATGCGGCCGAACTCGCTGCCGGCCACCAGCTCCAGGCGCTCGATGAGGCCCTTGTCGATGAACTTGTTGAAGAAGTCCATCTCATCGGGGCAGTTGTCCAGCACATAGCGGATGACGTACTTGGTCATGGCCTCGGCCACGTCCATATAGCCGGACAGGTCGCAGAAGGCCATTTCGGGCTCGATCATCCAGAACTCGGCGGCGTGGCGGGTGGTGAAGCTCTTCTCGGCGCGGAAGGTGGGTCCGAAGGTGTACACCTTGCCGAAGGCCATGGCCATGGCCTCGGCCTCCAGCTGGCCGGAGACGGTCAGGTTCACCGGACGGCCGAAGAAGTCCTCGCTGTAGTCGGTGCGGCCGTCCTCGGTCTTGGGCAGGTTGTCCAGGTCCAGGGTGGTGACGCGGAACATCTCGCCGGCGCCCTCACAGTCCGAACCGGTGAGGATGGGCGAATGGGAGTAGACAAAGCCGTTCTCCTGGAAGAAGCGGTGGATGGCGTAGGCGGCCACGCTGCGGACCCGGAAGGCTGCGTTGAAGGTGTTGGTGCGGGGGCGCAGGGTGGGCATGGTGCGCAGATACTCCATGCTCATCTTCTTTTTCTGCAGGGGATACTCCTCCGAGGGGCAGGCGCCCAGCAGCTGGATGGAGTCGGCGTTCAGCTCAAAGGGCTGCTTGGCGCCGGGGGTGAGGATCAGGCGGCCGGTGACCTGCATGCTGGTGTAGAGGCCGGCGTGGGCCACTTCCTCGTAGTTGTCCAGTTTGGCGGTCTCAAAGACCACCTGCAGGGTCTTGAAGCAGCCGCCGTCCGACAGGGCGATGAAGCCGATGTTCTTGCTGTCGCGGATGTTCTTGGCCCAGCCGCAGACGGTCAGGACGGTGCCGTCGGCAGGGGTCTCCCGGTAGAGGGATGCAATCTCGGTGCGTTCCATAAAGATACCTCCTGAAAAGTAAAAAGACAGCTTTCTCCCCGTATTCCAGGGCGAACAAGCTGTCTTGTAATGTCCGCGGTGCCACCTGAATTCACCGGCCGGCGGCCGGTCTCGTATGCTCGCGCCGCACGATGCGGCGAAGCACTCCCCTGGTAACGCTGGGGTGGGCGGCGCACCTACTGCCCGCGGGGCGGGGTTCAGTTTGCAGCTCCCGGGTGTTCGTTCCCTTCCCCTGCGGGCAGGCTCTCAGCAACGCCTGCTCTCTGTGCCGTCGTGGGGGGAGGTACTTTTCCCGATCAAGGCTTTTCAGATAGTGGCACTATAGCATAACTGCGTACGTTTGTCAACCCGCGCCGCCAAAAAGGGACACCAGCGCGTTGGCCGCCAGCTGCCCGGCGTAGAGGGCCTCGTTGAGGTTGTTGCCGTGGGTGCCGATCTCGATCAGCAGGCTGCCGGTGGTCAGGTCCTGGTTGTAGAACCGGTAGCTGAACAGCACCGGCCGGGTGAACCCGGGGTACATCCCCTCCATGGCGGATTCCCAGGCGGCGGCAAACCGCAGATTCTGCCGCCAGTTGGGCAGCGAGACGGTGGAGCCGTTGTCGCAGCCGCAGATCAGCATCACCTGGGCGGCCTTGCGGCCGTTGATTTCCACCACCGGGGCCATCCGGGCCCCGGCGTCGTTTTCGATGGCGTCCCGGTGGACGTCCAGCACCACCTTGATGCTGGGGTACTGGGCCAGATACTGCTGCACCACCGCCCGGCTGTTGGAATAGCTGCCGGTGTAGCTGGGATAGTCGTTGAGGGACTCGTCGTGAAGGGTGTTGATGCCGGCGGCGTTGAGGGTGTCAGCCATCACCCGGCCCACTGCGCACATATTGTTGGCCCGGTCGGTGGTGCGGGCCCCGTCTCCGGGGGCGAACCACAGCCCCGACGCCGGCCGGTAGCATTCGGTGGCGTGGGTGTGCATGATGAGGACCTGGGGCTGGGCGCTGTTCAGCTCCACGTTGAAGGGCAGCGGGTTCTGGATCTCGGCGGCCACCTCCGCCGAGGAGACGCTGGTGTTGTTCTTGATGGTGCCGGCGTCGCAGGCGATGTACTTTTCGCCGCTACCCTGGCCGTAGGATGTCTCGATGACGGTGCCGGCGTCGGCGGGCTTCTGGTCGTCGGGGGTCAGCTCCACCAGATACTGCTCAATGGAGGTGTCGGGGACAGCTTCTGCCGCCGAGGAGGCCGCCATGCTGTCCGCCGTGCTCCCGGCGGAATCGGCCTGCCCCGCCGGACTGAGGGCAAAGGCGGTGCGCAGGGCGGGCACCGGCCCCACCAGGGTTCCCGCCAGCGTCAGGGCAATCCCCCGCCCCCACAGGGTCAGGGCCAGCATCACCGCAGCCGCCCCCAGCGCCGCCCAGCCTGTCCCTGAACCGGCGCGGCCGCCCTGGGGGTCATGGTGGTTTTCCTGCATCCGTTTGCCTCCCTTCCCGCATGACTTACTATCTGTTCTATGCGGGCGGGAAGGCGGTTATGCCTGACTGGACAGCCAGCAGAGCTGGTTGACGGTGAGACGGGGCTGCAAAGCCCGGTTGATGGCGGCCCCCAGCAGGGCGGCCCCGTGGGCGATGACGCTGTCCAGGGCCCGGGGAGTGACCACCAGGTCGTTGCTCTCCTCCGCCTCCATTAAAGTGGGGATGCCCGCCGCAATCACCGGCAGGCCCAGAGCGGCGGCGTCCAGATGGCGGGGATTGTCGGGGTTGGCCGGCGCCAGCCCGGTGTCGGAAAACTGAATGGTGCGGCCCAGCCGCTCCGGCTCGGAGGAACAGAGGCTGTCCACGCAGATCAGGGCGGTGGGACGGACCGCCCGCACCAACGCCCCCGCCAGGGCCTGAAGGCTGATGCCCGCCGCCTGGGATACTCCCGGCGCCATGGCCGCCACCGGCCGGATGCCCCGGATGGGCAGGCCGTGGCCCGCCCCCATGGTGACCAGAACGTGCTGGACGGTGCGGGGGCCCAGGGCGTCGGCGGTGACCTGGCGGTTGCCGATCCCCAGCACCAGCACCGGCCCTTCCGGGGGCAGCAGGGCGGCCAGCTCGGCCGCCGCCAGCTCAATGACGGTGTTGTCCCGCTCGTCCAGCAGGCTGACGCTGGGGGTCTCCAGGGTGACGTAGCGCCCCCGGGGCCGGGCCAGGCCGTCCCGGGCAATCTCCACCCGGGTCACCACCACCCCGCCCTGTCGCATGGTGGCCAGACGCACCCCGGCGGCGCTGCCGGCCTCCTGCCGGGCGCCGAACAGCTCGTCCGCCATGTCGGTAGATCGCATATTGTGCCCTCCTTTGGCCCTCTGGGAGGCCTTGTTCTGGCCAAAGTGTGGGCAAAAAAATTTTTTTCAAACAAAATTTCAAAAAAAGCTTGCGCAGATGCGGCGAATATGGTATCATAAGATGCGCTGTTATAGGTAGCCAAGGAGGTGGAACGAATTGCCTAACATCAAATCTCAGAAGGACCGCGTCGTGCAGGCTGCTGCAGAGCAGGCTCACAACAAGGCCATTAAGACCAACCTGAAAACAGTCGTCAAGAAGGCAAACGCTGCCATCGATGCCAAAGCCGCTGACAAGGACGCAACTGTCCTGGCTGCTGTTTCCGCGATCGACAAGGCCCGCGCCAAAGGCGTGCTGAAGAAAAACACCGCGTCCCGCAAGATCAGCCGTCTGGCCAAGCGCGCCAACAAGGCCGTCTAAAGCCGTTCACGACTGGTTCGATACGATTGACGAGCAAAGCTCTCCGCGCCATGTATTCGGCAGGAGGGCTTTTGTTGTTTGTGCGGGGTTTTCCAGCAGGCCGTCGGGCCCGGCCGGAACGGCGGTTTCGGGGTAAAACAGCCAGCCCAGAGCGTACCCCAGGCAGATCAGGACGGCCAGCAGCAGAGCGGCAGGCCCAAAGCCCGGTTCCCCGCCCCCAAAGGCCCGGGCCAGTCCCCCGGCGGCCCAGTACAGGGAGGGCAGACAGGGCAGCGCCCCGGCGGCAAAACGGCAGACCGAACGGATGTTCCTCATATGTAAAAACCCCCTTTTTCCTCCCAGCATAGCGCAGCCGGACGGAAAAAAGGGGCGTTGTATGTCGATGCTGTGATTAGTTTTGGTCGTGGCTTTTCCCGATGAGGGAAAAGATCAGCCCGCAGAGGAGGCTGGCGGCGATGCCGGCAGCCCCGGCCTGCAGGCCGCCGGTGAGGCAGCCCAGCAGGCCCTGCTCCTCCACCGCCTGGCGGACGCCCTTGGCCAGCAGATGGCCAAAGCCCAGCAGGGGGACGGTGGCGCCGCTGCCCGCCAGCTCGGCCAGAGGGCCGTACAGCCCCAGAGCCGACAAAATCACCCCGGCCACCACATAGCCGGTGAGGATGCGGGCGGGGGTCAGGCTGGTGCGGTCGATGAGGATTTGCCCGATGACGCAGAGACTGCCCCCCACCAGAAAGGCCCAGACGTATTGCATGTTCATTCCTCCTGTGCTGCGGCGGGAGCGGCCAGCTCCACCAGATGGGCGATGGCGGGGATGCTCTCCTTTTGGAGAAAGGTGGTCTGGCTCATGAGGGCCCCGGTGGCGATGAACACCACCCGTTTCAGCTCGCCCGATTCCAGCCGGGGCAGGATGTGGGCCGACAGGACGCTGGCGCAGCAGCCCGGTCCCGAGCCGCCGCTGTGGACCTGGGGGTCCGAGCCGTAGAGCAGACAGCCGCAGTCCTCGTGATGGTAGGGGCCGATGCCCTCGGCTTCCAGCAGCTGGGCCAGCAGATCGCTGCCCACCCGGCCCAGGTCCCCGGTGTAGATGCAGTCCAGGGCGGCGGGCTGGGTGTGGGTGTCGGCCAGATAGTGCAGCAGGGTGGCGGCGGCAGCCGGGGCCATGGCGGCCCCCATGTTGTTGATGTCCCGCACCCGGTAGTCCTGGACCCGGCCAAAGGTGGCGGCCCGGATCAACACCCCCGGCCCCGCCGGCCGCAGCAGGCAGCAGCCCGCGGCGGTGGCGGTCCACTGGGAGGTGGGGGTGCGGACGGCGCCGTAGCTCAGAGGGGTGCGGAACTGCCGCTCGGCGGCGCAGAAGTGCCCCGACGCCATGGCCAGGATTCCCTCGGCCATCCCGCCGGCGCAGAGGGCGGCCCCCAGCCCCAGGGCCTCGGCCATGGTGCTGCAGGCCCCGAACACCCCCGCAAAGGGGATGTCCAGCTCCCGCATGGTGTAGTTGGAGGCGGTGCACTGGGCCTGCAGGTCCCCCGCCAGAACCAGGTTCACCGACCGCTCGGCGGCCCCCGCCTTTTGCAGGCAGAGCCGGGCGGCCCGCAGCTGCAGGACCTTTTCGGCCGCCTCCCAGGTTTTCTGGCCCAGGCGGTTGTCCCGGCTCAGCTCGTCAAAGCCCTCGGCCAGAGGGCTGCGGCTCTCCTTTTTGCCGCCCACCGCCGCATGCGCCGCGATGACCGGCGGCGCGGAGAAAATCAGGGTATCGCCGTGCCGCTGCGCCATGGAATGCCCCACTCCTTTCGGATGTTTCCCAGGGCGGAGAAAATCGAATCTCTCGCCTTGTTTTTGCAATATTTTCCATCTACTGGACGTATCCTCTATATGAGGCCCGCCAGCCACAGAATGAGTCCGTACACCGCCGAGGCCGCCGTGCCGTAGACAATCACCGGCCCGGCGATGGTGAACATCTTGGCCCCGGTGCCGGTGACCCGGCCCTCGGACTGAAACTCAATGGCCGCGCTGACCACCGAGTTGGCAAAGCCGGTGATGGGCACCAGACTTCCCGCCCCGGCCCGGGCCGCCAGCTTCTGGTACCACCCCAGGGTGGTGCACAGCCCCGACAAAAGGATCAGGGTGCAGCTGGTGAGGGTGCCGGCGGTGTCGGGGTCGGCCCCCGCCGCCAGATACCGCTGGCGGAACCATTCCCCCAGCAGGCAGATGCCTCCGCCCACGCAGAAGGCCCACAGGCAGTCCCGCACTATAGGGGACGGCGGCCCGGCCTGCTGAACCCGGCGGGCGTATTCCTCGCTTGACAGATGCATAAAACCGTTCGCCTCACTCGTCTGTTTGGCAGATAGTCTGCCCGGGGTGCGGCGTGATTATACCAGATTCTACATTTCAGAACAGAGAGGTCTTTTGTATGCAGCAGCAGCCTATGGCTCCTATGCCCAATGATCCGTCCCACCGCCCGCGCCGCAAACTGACCCGGGCCGAAATTCGCCGCCGTCGCCGCCGCCGTGCGGCCCGGCGTCTCACCGTCTTTTTCTGTGCCCTGGCCCTGGTGGCGGGAGGCGTCTCCTTCGCCGTCACCCGGATGCAGGCCGCCGCCTCCAGCGCCTCCACCACCACCCCGGCCAGCAGCACCCTGCCCGCCGGCTCGGCGGCGTCCGGCTCCAACAGCCCGGCGGCGTCCTCCTCCTCTTCCCAGGCCGCTTCTTCGGCCCCGGCAGTGCCCCAGAACGCTCTGGGCCTCACCGCCGCCGAGGCCCAGGCCATGCTGAATGATTCCCGGATGGTGCTGGTGAACCACGACTCCCCCATGCCGGAGGACTACACCTTCGACACCAAGGAGTGCGGCTCGGCCACCGCCATCAACAAGACCCTTCAGACCGAGGCCGCCGACGCCTTCCTGGAGATGCAGGCCGCGGCAGCCGCCGACGGCGTCACCATCTGGATGCAGAGCGGCTACCGGAGCGTGTCCTATCAGACCACCCTGTACAACAACAAAACCCAGCAGTACCTGAACCAGGGCTACGATGAAGCCACCGCCCGGGAGCTGGCCGCCGGCATCGTCAACCCTCCGGGATATTCCGAGCACAACTGCGGCCTGGCCGCCGACCTGAACTGCCCCGACTTCACCGACCTGGACACCGGCTTTGAGAACACCACCGCCTTTGCCTGGCTGTGCGAGCACGCGGAACAGTACGGCTTCATCCTCCGCTACCCCAAGGGAGAGGAGGCCGAGGCCGTCACCGAGATCACCTATGAGCCCTGGCACTGGCGCTATGTGGGCCCCGAAAACGCCGCCCGAATCAACGAAAGCGGGCTGATTTTTGAGCAGTATATCGCCGAGCTGCAGAAGATCGCCGCGGCGGTGTAAAGACCCTGGAAACGGGGTGTGAAAGTTTTGGCCCGGATTGCATTTTGCAGTTTGATATGATAAGATAATCATGGTTTGCAAAAACCTGTATGCGTAGCGCTGCGCCCCGGGCGCACCAACGATACAATCGAGAGAAGGAAAAGGAAATATTATGATGAAACGTAATTTCTTGTTTTCGTTGACTGCACTGATTCTCTGCGCTGCCCTGCTGGCAGGCTGCGGCGGATCTTCCGATGATGCCAGCAGCACCGCCAGCTCGGCGGCGTCTGCCCCCGCCTCCTCCGCCGCCGGCGAGACCCGCACCGATGATGCGGGCACGGCCGCTCCGAACAACGCGGAAAACGGCTCCGACCAGCTGTCGGCCATTGCAGACCAGCTGCTGGAGGCCAACCCCATCTCCAACCAGTTTGAGATCTCGGCCATGAACATCGAGTACGACTTCGGTCTGGCGGCCGAGGACGTGGCCAGCTACAAGGGCATCAAGAGCAATGACAACGGCGACGCCGGCCTGGTGCTGGTGATCCAGCCCGCCGCCGGCAAGTCCGAGGCCATCTGCGAGCAGCTGCAGACCTACAAGGAGGACCAGGTGGCCTTCTACGGCAACTACTCCGAATTTGCCCAGGCCCAGAGCAACGTGGAAAACGCAGTGATCTCGGGCCGGGATAACCTGGTGGTCATGGTCATCGCCTCCAACGAGGCCACCGCTGACCTGGGTCAGGCCGTGGACGACGTGATGAACGAATACGCACAGTAAGGTTTTGCCCCCGCGATGGGTTCGGGCCGCCGTGACCGGCGCCCGGGCCCTGCCCGGCGGGAAATCTGCTGTAGTCCCTGAGCCAATGCCTCTGGGGCATCGGCTCTTATTTGACCCAGGCGTTCTCACGAGAATGGCCCCACACCCACCCTGCTGGTAAGGAGATACGGCCTTGATATTCAGTTCGATCATCTTCCTGTTTCATTTTCTGCCCTTTACCCTGGCGGCCTATTATATTGCCCCCGCCCGGGCCAAGAACACCGTCCTGTTTTTGTGCAGCCTGGTGTTCTACTGCTGGGGCGAAGTCCGGTTTTTCCCGGTGATGCTGGGCCTGATCCTCATCAACTACCTGTGCGGTTTGGGGATCGCCCTCTTTGACCGCCGCCCCCTGGGGCGGAAAATCCTCCTGGCGGTGGCCCTGGTGGGCAGCCTGGGGATGCTGTTCTACTTCAAATACGCCAACTTTGTGCTGGAAAGCGCCAACGCCCTGCTGGGGACAAGCTTTGCCCCCATCGAGGGCATCAGCGTCCTGCCTCTGGGCATCAGCTTCTACACCTTCCAGACGTTGTCCTATACCATCGACGTCTACTGGCGGAACGTCCCGGCCGAAAAGAACATCATCGACTTCGGCGCCTATGTGGTCATGTTCCCTCAGCTGATCGCCGGCCCCATCGTCAAATACCGGGATGTGGCCGTCCAGCTCCACGTCTACAAGCACCGCTATTCCCTGGCCCAGATTGAGGAGGGCGTGACCATCTTCACCTTCGGCCTGGCCAAAAAGGTGCTGCTGGCCGACGCCATCGGCGCCCTCTGGACCGATATCATCGGCATCGCCGACGACGCCTCGGTGACCTTTGTGGGCCTGGCCAACGCCTCCACCCCGCTGGTGTGGCTGGGCATCCTGGCCTACAGCTTCCAGCTGTACTTTGATTTCTCGGGCTACTCCATGATGGCCATCGGCATGGGCAAGATGATGGGCTTTGAGTTCCCCCAGAACTTCAACTATCCGTATATTTCCGCCTCCATCACCGAGTTCTGGCGGCGGTGGCATATGACCCTGTCGGGCTGGTTCAGGGAGTATGTGTATATCCCCCTGGGCGGCAACCGCAAGGGCCTGCGCCGCCAGATCCTCAACCTGTTCATCGTGGAGCTGCTCACCGGCATCTGGCACGGCGCCAACTGGAACTTCATCTGCTGGGGCCTGTACTATTTCGTCCTGCTGGCGGTGGAAAAGCTGTTCCTCCTGAAATACCTGCAAAAGGGTAAAATCTGGCCCCACATTTACACCCTGTTCTTTGTGGTGGTGGGCTGGGCCATGTTTGTGGGCAACGACGCCGGCGTCCAGTTCGGCCTGCTGTTCCAGAAGCTGTTCATCCCCTCGGGCGGCGTGTCGCCGGTATACTTCCTCCGGAACTACGGCGTCCTGCTGGTGGTGTCGGCCATCTGCTGCACCCCCCTCATCGGGAAGGTCTGGGACCTGCTCAAACGGCGGAACTGGACAAGGGTGCTGACGGTGGCCCTGCTGCTGGTGGTCTCCACCGCCTATGTGGTGGGCAGCACCAACAGCCCCTTCCTCTACTTCAACTTCTAAGGAGGCCGCACCATGGAACAAAAGAAAAAACGCGGCGGGCTGATCCATTACCCGGTTTTGATCTTGTTCAGCGTCTTTTTTGTGGGCGTGTTTGTGCTGGACCTGCTGACCCCTGACCGTCAGGTCAGCGAGCTGGAAAACACCACCCTGACCCAGCGCCCCGCCATTACCACCCAGCTGCTGACGGCCAAGGGCCTGAACCAGTTTTTCAGCAACTACACCCAGTACACCAAGGACCAGATTCCCGGCCGTGACGGCTGGATCAGCCTCCAGAGCTTTGTGGAGACGGCCCTGTTCCAAAAGACCCAGAGCGGCGGCGTTCTGCTGGGGGACGAGGGCCAGATGATCAACCGGACCTTCGGCCTGGTGTCCAGCGAGGAGCGGACCCTGCCCCGGAACATCGCCGCAGTGACTTCCCTGGCCTCCCGCTATCCCGGCAAGGTCTATACCATGGTGGTGCCCTCGGCGGCCACCATCTACCCCGAGCGGGTGCCGGTGGGCGCCCCCCTGCTGGACGAAACCGTCTACCTGAAGCAGATTCAGACGGCGGTGGAGGAGGCCGGCGGCACCTTCGTGTCGGTGGCGCAGACTTTGTCCGACCACCGGGACGAGTATATCTACTACCGCACCGACCACCACTGGACCACCCAGGGCGCCTACTATGCCTACAGCCATCTGTGCAGCCTGCTGGGCCTGACACCCTTTGACCTGTCGGCCCACCAGGCGGTGGAAGTGCCCGACTTTTACGGCACCTTCTATTCCCGGGCCCGCACCTGGAACGCCCAGCCCGACACCCTGACCTATTACCAGCTGGACAACCCCCTGACCATCTATACCGTCACGGGGCCCGGCATGCCCGAGGCGGGCAACACCACCGGCCTGTACGATCTGTCCAAGCTGGAGGTCTACGACAAATATGCGGCCTTCCTCCACGGAAACAACGGCATGAGCCGGGTGGAGGGCGACGGCGAGGGCAGCATTCTGGTCATCAAGGACAGCTATGCCAACTCCTTTGTCCCCTTCCTGACCGCCAACTATGCCGACATCGACGTGGTGGACCTGCGGAACTACAACTACGGCCTGGATACCCTGATTGACCAGAACGACTATGACCAGATTCTGGTTTTGTACAGTTTTGACAGTTTCAAGAGCGATCCCTACCTGTACCGGGCCGGGATTGAAGGGTGAAAAAATCGAGACGGGGCGTCTTTCCACAAAGAATGCTATACAATATTATGAAAACCGCCTAAATTTCACACTTTTTTCAAGGAAACTCTTGAGCATTCTCTCACAATGTGGTAAAATGGGATTGAACCCAAAAGGTGTGGGAGAATCTGTTTTGCGGGCAGGTGAAAACCCGCCGGTATCCTATCAGCAAAGGAGATTTGACCTATGAAAGATGCGATCCGTTACCCGGAACATTTCGCCCCGGTTGCACAGGACGAGATGGTCTACCTGACTGGCGGCGGTATTGTGGACAGTGTCGGCAATGCTGTGGACAGCGTGGTGGACACCACCGCCTCTGCCATCAATGCCATGGGCACCATCGCCACCATTGTGGGCGTTGCCGTGCTGGCGACCAGCTACATTTGGGGCATTCAGCAGGCCAACCGCTGGCTGGATGACAACGCGGAGGGCAACATCTTCACCATTTTGGGCAGGGCAGTGGATGACCTGGGCGCAGATATGTCCAAGTCGCTGTCGTACTTTACCCGTGATCTGGTGGCGGCCGTTGCGGTGGTGGGCCTGTGGCCCCTGAGCATCCCGCTGCTGATCTTCACCTGATTTGGTTTGCAAACGGTTGCATTTCTGCTGGAACTCTCATCCAGTCGAAGGCTGGAATGTACCGTTCACAATAGCCTAATCTTTGCAAAGAAAAGGAGCATCATTATGGAAATGACCGTTCGTATGCCCGCTAATTACAACCTCATGACGGAAGACGAGATGACCTACACCACCGGCGGCGCTGACTCTGGTAGCGTTGCTGCTCTGATCAGCGGCGGCATCTCCCTGGCTGTTAGCGGCCTGCTTCTGTACAACTGGATCGATCAGCTGCTGGGCGCTCGCCGCTGGTATGCTGCCAACAAGACCGGCAACATCGGCACCGACCTGGAGAAGGGCGTTGACACCTGGCTGAACTACACCACCACCTCTGTCCTGAACTGCGTCCGCAGCGTTCTGGCTACTGCCGCTTCCATCGGCAGCCCCCTGGGCTGGGTTGTGTCGGCTGTCGCATTCGCCACCGTCTAACCTCTGCAATTCCACCAAAGACCTAAACAGGCGGCGGTCCTCCCTTCGGGGCGGGGCCGCCGCCCTCTTTTTATGCTTTCGAGCCCCCGGTGCCGCCGCGCTGCAGCCGCCGCAGAGGGCCGGCATAGGCCTCCGGTTTTGCTGCTGGGGGCCAGTCCCCTTCCCTGCGCCCTGTCCGGCGGCCTGGACGGGGCGCTTTGGTTTGGACGGGAAAAAGTCCCGCCCCTGACCCAAAGGCCCCTCCAGGGCCTGCAAACCCCGCAAAAAAGACCCCGAAGGGCATCGCTGCCTTTCGGGGTCTTTGAGATCTTGGGGGATTACTTGTTGAGAATGTCTTTCAGCTTGCGGAAGAAGCCCTTCCGCTTTTCGTAGTTGTCCTCCTTCAGGGTGCCCTCAAACTTCTTCAGGGCCTCCCGCTGGGTCTTGTTCAGCTTCTTGGGGATTTCCACGTCGCACTTGACGTACATATCGCCCCGGCCGCGGCCGTTCAGATACTGAATGCCCTTGCCCCGCAGCCGGAAGGTGGTGCCGCTCTGGGTGCCTTCGGGCAGGTTGTACTCCACCTTGCCGTCGATGGTGGGGACGGTGATGTTGTCGCCCAGAACCGCCTGGCTGAAGGTGATGGGGATGGTGACCCAGACGTCGTAGCCGTCCCGCTGGAACAGGTCGTCGGGCCGGACGGTGACCATCACGATGACATCACCGGCGGGGCCGCCGTTGGTGCCGGCATCGCCCATGCCCCGCAGCGCAATGCTCTGATCGTCGTCAATACCCATGGGGATATTGACCTCCAGAGTCTTTTTGGTGGCCACACGGCCGCTGCCATGGCAGACCTTGCAGGGGGTCTTGATGAGCTTGCCCTTGCCGCCGCAGCGGGTGCAGGGCTGCTGGCTCTGCATCACGCCGAAGGGGGTCCGCTGCTGCTGGACGGTGTAGCCGCGGCCGTTGCAGTCGGGGCACACCTCGGGGGTGGTGCCGGGGGCTGCGCCGGAACCGTTGCACTCGGTACAGGTCTGCTGCCGGGTGATGGTGATGTTCTTCTTGCAGCCGTGGACCGCCTCGTCAAAGCTCAGGGTAATCCGCACCCGGATGTCCTGGCCCTTGCGGGGGGCGTTGGGGTTGGAGCGGGCGCCGCCGCCGGCGAAACCGCCGAAGCCGCCGCCGAAAATATCCCCGAAGATGTCGCCCAGGTCCACCCCGCCAAAGCCGCCGAAACCGCCTGCGCCGCCCTGGCTGGCCGCGTAGTTGGGATCGACGCCCGCAAAGCCGAACTGGTCATAGCGCTTGCGCTTGTCGGGGTCGGACAAGACCTCGTGGGCCTCGTTGATCTCTTTGAATTTTTCCTCGGCGGTCTTGTCGCCGGGGTTGTAGTCCGGGTGGTACTTCAGGGCCAGCTTCCGGTAGGCCTTTTTGATTTCCTCGTCCGTGGCCGTCTTGGACACACCCAGGACCTCGTAATAGTCACGTTTCTCCTGTGCCATTTCCACTCACCTCTCGCCTGCCAGCCGCGCTGGCTCTAAAACCGGCAAATGCCGCCCCGGGGAAAACCGGAGCGGCTTTGCCATGTCCAGGGGCTGCGGCCAGAGGCCGCGCCCTCCTTTCAGCCTGTGCACCCCGCCGGTTTGGCCGGGGTGTCAGTGCATTTTATTCTCAGACTTCCTTGAAGTCGGCGTCCACGACGCCGTCATCGTTGGCCTGGTTGCTGCTGTTGCTGCTGCCAGCATCGGGGCCGGGGTTGGCGCCGGCGGCCTGCTGGGCGGCTGCGGCGGACTGATACATCCGCTCGAACACCTGGCTCAGAGCCTCCTGCTTGGCCTTGATGTCGTCGATGCTGCCGGACTGCAGGGTGTTCTTCAGGTCGGCCAGCTTGCTCTCGGCCTCGCTCTTGACGTCGGCGGGCAGCTTGTCGCCGTTCTCCTTCAGCATCTTCTCAGTCTGGAAGACCATCTGGTCGGCGCCGTTGCGGATGTCCACTTCCTCGCGCTTCTTCTTGTCCTCAGCGGCATACTGCTCGGCTTCCTTGACAGCCTTGTCGATGTCGTCCTTGGACATGTTGGTGGAAGCGGTGATGGTGATGTTCTGCTCCTTGCCGGTGCCCAGGTCCTTGGCGCTGACCTTCACGATGCCGTTGGCGTCGATATCGAAGGTGACCTCAATCTGAGGCACGCCGCGGGGAGCCGGTGCAATGCCGTCCAGGTGGAACACACCCAGGCTCTTGTTGTCGCGGGCAAACTCACGCTCGCCCTGCAGGACGTTGACCTCAACCGAGGGCTGGTTGTCAGCGGCGGTGGAGAAGACCTGGCTCTTGTGGGTGGGGATGGTGGTGTTGCGCTCGATGATCTTGGTGCAGACGCCGCCCAGGGTCTCAATGCCCAGGCTCAGCGGAGTGACGTCCAGCAGCAGCAGGCCCTTGACGTCGCCCTGCAGAACGCCGCCCTGGATGGCAGCGCCCACGGCCACGCACTCGTCGGGGTTGATACCCTTGAAGGGTTCGCAGTTCAGTTCCTTCTTGACGGCGTCGTAGACGGCGGGGATACGGGTGGAGCCGCCCACCATCAGGACCTTCTTCAGGTCGGAAGCGCGCAGGCCGGCGTCAGCCAGAGCCTTGCGGACGGGGGCCATGGTGCGGTCAACCAGATCTGCGGTCAGTTCGTTGAACTTGGCGCGGGTCAGGGTCATATCCAGGTGCTTGGGGCCGGTGGCGTCGGCGGTGATGAAGGGCAGGTTGATCTGGCTGGTCATGGCGCTGGACAGCTCGATCTTGGCCTTCTCAGCGGCCTCCTTCAGGCGCTGGGCAGCCATCTTGTCCTTGCGCAGGTCGATGCCGTTCTCGGTCTGGAAAGCGTCTGCCATCCAGTCGATGATGCGCTGGTCGAAGTCGTCGCCGCCCAGGTGGGTGTCGCCGTTGGTGGACAGAACCTCGGTGACGCCGTCGCCCATCTCAATGATGGAGACGTCGAAGGTGCCGCCACCCAGGTCGTAGACCATGATCTTCTGGTCCTCTTCCTTGTCGATGCCGTAGGCCAGAGATGCGGCGGTGGGCTCGTTGATGATGCGGCGGACGTTCAGGCCGGCGATGGTGCCTGCGTCCTTGGTGGCCTGACGCTGGCTGTCGTTGAAGTATGCGGGAACGGTGATGACGGCCTCGGTGACGGTCTCGCCCAGGTAAGCCTCGGCGTCAGCCTTCAGCTTCTGCAGGATCATAGCGCTGACCTGCTGGGGAGTGTACTCCTTGCCGTCCAGGGTGACCTTCTCGTTGGTGCCCATCTTACGCTTGATGGACGAGACGGTGTTGTCGGGGTTGGTGATGGCCTGGCGCTTTGCCACCTGGCCCACCAGGCGGTCGCCGGTCTTGGTGAAGCCCACCACAGACGGGGTGGTGCGTGCACCTTCCGCATTGGGGATGACGACGGGCTCGCCGCCTTCCATCACGGCAACGCAGCTATTCGTAGTACCAAGGTCGATACCAATAATCTTGCTCATAAAAATGGCTCCTCTCTCAAAGCTCAGCTTGAAATGTTTTTTTGTTGTTTGTTTATCAGTGATCGCAATGTGTTACGGGATTGATTCTATCGGGACTCCCGCCGGGGCGGGAGCTGCGGCAGACTATTCGGCCACCACCACGGTGGCGTGACGGACGATCTTGTCGCCCAGCTTGTAGCCCTTCTGGTAGACGGTGACCACCGTGCCGCTCTCCTGGCCCTCCTGGGCGGGAACCTGCTGCACTGCGTTCATGAAGTTGGGATCGAAGGGCTTGCCCAGCACCTCGATTTCCTCCACCCGCAGGGTCTGGAAGGCTTTGGCGGCCTTATCCAGGGTCATGATGACGCCCTTCTTGTAGTTCTCATCGGTACAGGGGGCGTTGGCGGCCATGTCCAGGGTGTCCAGAATCGGGATGATCTGGTTGACGGCGTAGGAGATGCCGTCGTTGAACTTCTGGTCGGCCTCCCGGGTGGAACGCTTGCGGTAGTTGTCGTACTCGGCAGCCACCCGCAGCAGCTGATCCTTGGCCTGGGCGGCTGCCTTCTCGGCGGCGTCCAGCTTGGCCTTCAGGGCCTCGGTGTCCCGGTTCTTTTTGCCGAACCAGCCGTCTTTCTTTTTGGGCTCCTCTTTGGAGCTGTCGGTTTCGGCCGCAGGGGCGGTATCCTCTGCGCCGGGAGCGGCGGCTTCCTGGGCCGCTGCCTCCTCGCCCACCGGCTGCTGATCGGTCTGCTGGGATGCAGAAGTCTCAGCCTCGGGGGCCTTCTTGGTTTCTTCGCTCATCTGCGCGCCTCCTTATGCTTTACGGCCTGCCCGGGGTACGGCGGCCTGGGGTGTATCTTTTCGTTTGCCGGCCATGCCTTCGCCCAGTTCGTCGGCAAAGGCTTCCAGCAGCGGGATGACTTTACTAAAGGGCATCCGGGTGGGGCCGATGAGGGCCACCGAGCCGTACAGGCCGCCGCCCACCAGATACCGGCAGCTGACCACCGACAGACCCGGGATGCGGGGCTCCATGTCCTCGCCCAGCAGGACGCTGGTGCTCTCGGCGGGGGCCGCAATGATGCGGGCCGCCGCGGCCTCGTCGTTCAGGAGGGACAGGACCGTCTGGACCTTGCCCTCCAGCTGGGGCCAGTTGAGCAGGAAGGGCTCGCCGCCCAGGTAAACCCGGGGGGTGGCGGATTCCTGCAGGATGGCCGCCGCGGCGCTGATGACCGGCACCAGAGACGGGCTGATCTGGCTGCAAAGTTCCGCCAGCGCCCGGCGGGACAGGTCCACCGCCGCCACAAAGGTCAGATTGTGATTCAGCAGAGCGGCCAGCTCGGCGGCCTTCTCACGGGTGAGGCCGTCCCGGACCCGGGCCACCCGGGTTCGGACATAGCCGGCGGAAGTGACCGCCAGCACCGCCGCAGCGCTGCGGCCCACCTGCACCACCTCGAAGTGTGCTACGCACAAATCCTCGGCGCAGGGGGTGCTGATGGCGGCGGTGTAGCCGCTCATCTGGGCCAGGGCCTTGACGGCGCCCTGGGCCAGCCGGTCGGGTTCGTGGTCCAGGCTGGCAAAGACGCTGTCCACTCTGGAGCGGGTGACCCGATCCAGGGGCTGGGTGTCGTCCAGCAGATGGTCCAGATAGTACCGGTAGCCCTTGGCACTGGGTACCCGGCCTGCGCTGGTGTGGGGCTGCTCCAGCAGTCCCAGCCGCGTCAGGGCCGCCATCTCGTTGCGCAGTGTCGCGCTGGACACCGCCATATCGAAGTAGTTGGCAAGGACGCTGCTGCCGACTGGCTCGCCTTCTACGCTGTAGAGGGATACGATGGCCTGCAGCACACGCTGCTTGCGCTCATCCATTGCCATGCTGTCCTGCCTCCTTGCTTTTGCTGGTTTGTTTAGCACTCTTTTGTTCTGAGTGCTAAGTTTATTATATGCAAATCCGCGGCGGTGTCAAGGGGGTGGGAAAAAAGTTTTCAATTCTGTCATAAACTCCAGCAAAAAAGGCTGTGCACCCGGCGGACGGGCACACAGCCTGGGGAGGATGGGCGCGCAGCTCACTCCTCCATCTGCTTGGCAAGGAAGGCGGCAGCCACCGAGACGGCCTTCTGGTGGGCGGCGTCGGGTTTTTCGGTGCGGTCGTCGGTGAGAAGGCCCACCGAACCGGTGACATCGCCGGCGGCCACAATGGGCCAGGCGCAGAGGATGGCCCGGTCCGAGCCCTCACAGGGGAGGACGGCCTGTTCGGGCACGCCCTCGCTGAGGTAGGGCTTGCGGCTTTCCATCAGCTTTTCCAGAGGCTGGCTGATGCTGCGGTCGGCGATTTCCCGCTTGCCGGCGCCGCTGACGGCGATGATGTGGTCCCGGTCCGAGACAAAAGCGGTCAGGGCGAAACTCTTGTTCAGCACGTCGGTGTACTGGCTGGCGGTGCTGTGGAGCTCGCCGATGGGCGAATACTTTTTAAAGATGACCTCGCCGTCGCCGGTGGTGAAGATTTCCAGAGGATCGCCGCGGCGGATGCGCTGAGTGCGGCGGATCTCCTTGGGGATGACCACGCGGCCCAGCTCATCAATACGGCGCACAATGCCGGTTGCTTTCATGATCTTTTCCTCGCTTTCCTGTTGGTTGGGTTCTGCTGGATAGTATTTGTCATTGGGTGGGAATTATACAGGCTGGGGCAAACACAGGCAGGATGTCCGGCGGATGAAAGAGGACCCGCTGCCCGGGAGGGGCCGCGTCTCCTCTCCGGCTCTGTTCCGGAAAAGAAAAGGCGCGGGCAGGTGGAAACGCCGCTTTCGCGGTGGTACAATGAAATCGGATGGAAAACGACCGATCGGGGCTTGTATTTTGCGCTTTTTTGCCTGTGAAAGGCCGCGTAACGGCCGGTTGACACATTGCCACGCCGGCGTGGTGGCGATGCAACCGCATATTCTGCTAAAATGATTCCAGAAAAAGAAAGGAGAGACGGCCATGAACCTGGCGGACAGAATCCAATCCTTAAGGAAAGCAAAAGGGATATCCCAGGAAGAGCTGGCGGAACACGTCGGCGTTTCCAGGCAGGCGGTTTCCAAATGGGAGAGCGGACAAAGCACGCCCGATTTGGAAAAAATCATCACCATGAGCGACTTTTTTGAAGTGACGACCGACTATCTTCTGAAAGGCATCCAACCGGCGGCCAACGACAAAGACGAAAAAACCAGAGAGCTGGCAAGCAGAATCCTCTATATTGCATCCACCGCGCTGATTGTCATTGGATTGCTGTGCGCCTTTGGCGGATGGTATGAACTACAGACCATGGAAACCGTCTGGGGCTCCATGATGATTCAGGTGGTCGGGCTGGCCGGCTATTTTATAGGGAGGCTGCTGTCGGCGGCAAAAGCGCCGTTTTATGTGCATTGGCTCAACCTGATGGGCATTGCCTTTATGCCGGTTTCGATGATTACGGGAGCCCTTTCCATCCTTGTTTTCCGGCAAGGGTGGGTTGCCCCCTATCCCAGCGGGATCTTTCACGATTTCCTTTTTGGGGTGGTGTCTTTGGGGCTGGCCGCGGGAAGCTATGTCCTCCTGAAAAAGAGGGAGCGGGATTCCCGGTGACAAAGGGGGATGAAAAGGAATAGCAAAGCCCGACGGGCCAGTCAACGGTCAAGATGAACGGCGCATACGCGCCGCCGTTGACAGGCCCGTCTGCCTTTGCTGGCTGACCCATAAGGGGCGACAGCAAAAACTGCTGTCGCCTCGCATGATGATGAAAGGGTACATGAGGCACAGAACGGACTACGTTTCCTCTGCTGGGGATGCGGGCTGCGGACTATATAAGGTATAATAAAAATCCCCGCCCCAAAGGAGGCGAGGATTTTGTTTTTATAGCAGGCTTGTGCAGGCGAAAGACCTGACCGGGGAATGGGATGGTGTGCGCGTACGGTCTCCCCTGTTCAGGCCAATCAATTCATAGAATAAATTATGGAACCCAGGCTTGATAAAGCGTTGCATCGCACCCGGGCACAGCCCGAACGTAACGAGCGAGCCGGGGCGAAACGGCCCCGCGGAACTGTCGGAGACCCGGAAAGTGTATGGTACACATTGAAAAGCTTTTTGCCTACTTTTTCTCGAAAAAGTAGGAGGGGTCGATGCCGTGGATGCCGAGGCCGGGATCGTCCGAGACGGTGATGAGGCGTTCGTCGAAACGTGCGCCGCCCTGAATGGGATCTACGCTGCACAGGACCGGGCCGTCCAGATCCACCCGGGTGATGATGCTCCGGGCACAGGCCAGCTCTACGGCGGCGTTGACGGCGATTTTCGCCTCCAGCATGCAGCCGATCATGCACTCGACTCCGTAGACTTCCGCCGCTGCAGCAATCCGCAGGGCGTTGGTGATGCCGCCGCATTTCATCAGCTTGATGTTGATGTAGTCTGCTGCGCGGTTCTGGAAAATCTTCATGGCGTCTGCCGGGGAGAATACGCTCTCGTCCGCCATCACCGGCACCCAGCTGTTCCGGGTGACGTAGGCCAGACCTTCCAGGTCGGCTGCCGGCACCGGCTGCTCCACCAGCTCCAGGGCCAGGCCCTTGTCCTGCATCTCGTTCAGGATGCGCACCGCCTGCCGCGGCGTCCAGGCCTGGTTGGCGTCAATGCGGATGCAGACGTCGTCCCCTACCGCCTTCCGGACGGCTGCCAGCCGGGCGGTGTCCAGGGCCGGGTCGGCCCCGACTTTTACTTTCAGACAGTCGTAGCCCCGGGCTACCGCGTCCAGGGCGTCCCGGGCCATCTCCTCAGGCGGGTTGACGCTGATGGTGATGTCGGTCACCAGGGTGCGGCGCGCGCCCCCCAGCAGCTTGTGCACCGGAATGTGATGCAGCTGGCCGTACAGGTCCCACAGGGCCATGTCCACCGCCGCTTTGGCACTGGTGTTGTGGACGCCGGCCTTCTGGACCCGGGCGGTCAGGGCCTCGAAATCGTCCACTTCCTGGTTCAGGATCACCGGGGCGATCAGCTCCCGGATGGCGCCCATGATTCCCCCGGCGGTGTCGCCGGTGATGGGGCCGGTGGGGGGCGCTTCGCCGTAGCCGATGGCTCCGGTGTCGGTGTGGAGCTCCACCACAATGTCCTCGACGCTGTTCACCGTCCGCAGCGCGGTCTTGAAGGGCACCCGCAGGGGTACCGACAGCCGGCCCAGACGTACCTGTGTGATCTTCATAAGGATTCCCCCTCTTTTCACCAAAAAGGGGACGGCAGCCCGCCGTCCCCCGTGTACAAATCCTTTGGTTTGACCCGCTCACTCCCGCAGGGACTGGCGGATGCCCAGTTTCTGGTAGGCAATGCGGGGCGACCCGTCCGCCACATGGATGATGCCGCAGCGGGAGAACCCGTTGGTCTCCAGCACGTGCTGCATGATCTTGTTGTCGGCGTGGGTGTCGGCCCGAAGGCTCTCGCAGTGCTCCAGACACCAGTCGATGACCAGACGGGCGATGCCGCTGCGGTGGCCGGCGGATGCCAGCCGGTGCAGGGTGCCGTAGGGCCCGTTGCTGAGCCACTCTCCGTCCTCGATCACTTTATAAGTAGGGTCTTCGCCCAGAACAAAGGCAAAGACTGCTTCCAGCTCTCCGTTGATGACACAGACGAACAACCGGTTGGACAAGATGTCCTCCTCGATCAGTTCACGCGAGGGGTAATGATCCCCCCACTGGGTCGGGTTCCCGTTCTCGGCCATGAACGCCTGGGCCCGGGCGTAAACCTCCATAATCTGATCCAGCTCAAACCGATTTGCTCCACGAAACATGAATCCTCCACCTTCTCTGTCAAACTTGGGGTTGCGTAAGTCGATTCCCTCTCCTGCCTTGCCGGGGGCCAAACGGATGCCGTGCCCGCCGGCGATAGATTCAGTATACTACATTTTTACTGAAAATTCTATATTTTTATGTCAAAAGTTGGACAGAAGCGAAGGAAAGGCCCAGCATCGCCGTTTTTGGGGCGGCGGTCCCCGCAGAGAAAGTTTCCGGCCCGGACCTTACTTCAGGAAGCCCTGGATGATCTGCTCCTCGGCTTCCTCCTCGGTGAGGCCGAGGGTCAGCAGCTTGGTGATCTGGTCGCCGGCGATCTTGCCGATGGCGGCCTCGTGGATCAGGGCAGCGTCCAGGTCGTTGGCGTCCAGCTGGGGCACGGCCAGGACCCGGGCGTGGTCCATGATGATGGCGTCGCACTCGGAATGGCCCGAGCAGGGTGCGTTGCCGGTGATGAGGGCGTCGAACTTCTGATAGGAGCGGTCCCGGGCCACCGAACGGGACACCACATCGGCGCTGGAACCAGCGCCGTTCAGGGTCACCTCGTAGCCGCTGACCGCCACCTGGCGGCCGTGGGTCATCAGGCGCTCACGGACCACCAGACGGGCGCCGGCGGCCAGATCGGCCACCGTCTTGCGGTTGGTGGAGTCCACGCCCTTGATCTGGACCATCTCCATCTCCATGGAGCCGCCCTCGTCCAGATGCACCTCGGTGACAGGGTTGAGAATCCGCATGCCCAGGCCGTCGCCCTGGCCGTAGTGCTTCTCCACATAGCGGATGTGGGCGTTCTTGCCCACAAAGAACCGGTGGATGCCGTCGTGCTCCGAATCCTGGTTGCCGCAGTTGTCAATGCCGCAGCCCGCCACGATCAGCACGTCGCAGTCGTCCCCGATGAAAAAGTCGTTGTAGACCGTCTCCTTCAGGCCGCTCTCGCTGAGCACCACCGGAATGTGGACGCTCTCGTGCTTGGTGCCCGGCTTGATGTGAATGTCAATGCCGGTGCCGTCGTCCTTGGGGGTGATGTCGATGTTGGCCGTGCAGTTGCGGGCCACGGCCTGGCCGTTGGCGCGGATGTTGTAGGCGCCTTCGGGTATGGTGTGCAGATCGGCCACCTCGGCCAGAATCTGCTTCTGAATGTTGTCCAGCATTATGCGTCTCTGCCTCCCTGTTCCAGTGCGCTGCAGGCGGTGACGGCGGAGGTGGTGCCCAGCAGGCCGGGCAGAATCTCTGCCCGGGGGCCGTGCTGGGTGACCTTGCCGGCCGCCAGCACCACGATTTCATCGGCGATGTTCAGGATGCGTTCCTGGTGCGAGATGACCACGATGGAGCCGTCGGTATTCTTCTGCTGCATCCGCTCAAAGACCTGGATCAGGTTCTGGAAGCTCCACAGATCGATGCCGGCCTCCGGCTCGTCAAACACCGACAGCTTCTGGCCCCGGGCCAGGACGGTGGCGATCTCGATCCGCTTCAGCTCGCCGCCCGACAGGCTGGCGTTGACCTCGCGGTTGACATAATCCTTGGCGCACAGGCCCACCTCGGACAGGTAGGCGCAGGCGTCGCCAATGCTCAGGGGCCGGTCCTTGCCTGCGGCAATCCGCAGCAGGTCCAGCACCTGGATGCCCTTAAACCGGACCGGCTGCTGGAAGGCATAGCTGATGCCCCGGGCGGCGCGGTCGGTGATGCTCATATGGGTGATGTCCTCTCCGTCAAAGAGGATGCGGCCGGACGTGGGCTGCTCGATGCCGGCGATCAGCTTGGCCAGGGTGGACTTGCCGCCGCCGTTGGGGCCGGTGATGGCCACAAATGCCCCGTCGGGAATGGTGAGAGAGATATCCCGGATGATCTCTTTTTGACCTGTTTCGCCCGGGACATCAAAAGATATATGCTCGAGTTCCAGCATGGAATGACACCTCGTTGAAGCTGCGCCTTCTGGGTGCAGAAGGCTCGTGTTGAATTTGGTTTGCTTGGAGGGAGTATGGCCCGCTGGACGGGCCTTTCAACCTCGCAAGGGAATTATACCTGAAAAGGCAGATGGTGTCAATCCTATAATTTAACTAGGAAATAAAAAGTCTGTGTTAAAAAAGGGAAAAGTTTTCCACGGCCTCCCAAAGATTCCTGTTCAGGGGCCCATGTTGAAAAGTGTGATTTTTCCTATTCCGAATCGGAAAACCTGGGAAGAAGATAGGATTTGGCGGATTTTGAATGAAATAGAATTTGACGGTCAAACTTACAAAATTTCAGCAAAAGAAGGGTGAATGATGGGCGCAAAGGGGTGAAAAAGGGGGCTGTGGTTTACCTCATGTATAAACGGATGGAAAGTGGAGTTGTTGAAAACTCCGTTGAAAGAGTGGAAAAGAGGCGGAAAATTCCTCCCGCTGCCAGTAAAAACGGTGGAAAACCCGGTGGAAAGAGTGAAAAACTCCCCGCCCGGTTGAATGGCCCGCCCAAACATGATACAATAAAAGCCAACCGTGGCCCCGGGTCCAAAAGGACGCAGGGCCGCATATCCTACAGGTCAATGGGAGGCGTACTATGAACTGGTTGACCAAGCTTGAGCGGAAATTTGGCCGCTACTGCATTCCGAACCTGATTGCGTTCCTGGTGGGCGGTCAGATTGTCGTCTATGCGGTGGAATTGTTTGTGAACCGCTATATCACCTATTATCTGATGCTGAACCGGTCGGCCCTGTTTGCGGGGGAGATCTGGCGGCTGGTGACCTTTTTGTTTGTGCCCTTCTCCTCGGGCAGCATTTTGAACTTTGTGATTGCGGCCTACTTTTTGTGGTTTGTGGGGTCGGCGCTGGAAGCGGCCTGGGGGGACTTCCGGTTCAATCTGTATATATTGGCGGGGATGCTGGGGGCGATCCTGGCCTGCCTGGTCACCGGCAGCGCCGACACCTACTGTCTGGAGCTGTCGCTGCTGCTGGCCTTTGCCATCCTCTACCCCGACATGCAGGTGCTGCTGTTCTTCTTTATTCCTTTGAAGGTAAAGTACCTGGGCATTTTTGCGGGAGCCATCTGGGTGCTCAGCTTTTTGTCGGTGGGCTGGATGGGCAAGCTCAACTATCTGCTGTCCATGGCGGGCTTTGCGCTGTTCTTTGCGCCGGTGGTGTGGTCCAATATCCGGGCCTGGTATCGCCGGGAGCAGTGGCGGAGAATGAACCGGCGGTAAGCTTTTCACAGGAAGTCAACCAAAACGGAACACAACAAGGAGGCTGTGGAACGGATGCTGGAGCGTCTTGCGGGCAATGAGGCCCTGAAACAGGAAGTGGGCCGGATGCTGGAGAACCGGCGTCTGAGCCACAGCCTGCTGCTGATCGGCGAGGAAGGGCTGGGCACCGGGTTTGCGGCCCGGTGCATCGCCGCGGATTATCTCTACCCGGCGGGAGGCCCCGCCGCCGAGGCCCTTCTGCGGGGGGAGTGCTGTAAGGCGGTGGCCAAGGCCGGCGACCGCTCCAGCGGCCATGTGGAGACCGGCGTGGTCCGGGAAGCCATCTCGGTGGAAGGGATGGGCAGCGGCGGCCGGTACCTGGTGGGTCAGGTCACCGCCATGCGGAGCGAGATTTTCAACACCAGCCTGTCGGCCGAGGGCCGGGCGGTGCTGCTGTACCATACCGAGCGGATGAACGGCGAGTCGGCCAACGCTCTGTTGAAGGTGATGGAGGAGCCTCCCGAGGGGGTGCTGTTCATTTTGACGGCCCAGTCCCTGGCGGGGGTGCTGCCCACCATCCGCAGTCGGTGCGTCAGTTTTGCCCTGGCGCCGGTACCGGTGAAGGAGTGCGCCGCCTTCTGCGCCCAGCGGGGCGTGGACAAAAAAACCGCCGCCCGGCTGTCCGACCTCTTTGAGGGGCGGATCGGCGCGGTGCTGGCGGCGGCACAGGACCCGGCCCGGCGCAAACAGCTGGAGGCCGCCGAGGCCCTGGCCAAAGCGGCGGCCGCCTCGGACAACTACGCCGCCTCGGTGCTGCTGGCGGGCTATGAAAAGGATAAGGCGGGGGCAGCGGCCCTCCTGCGGGATTTCTGCGCCTATGGGGCGGCGGGCCTGCGGGGCAGCAGCCTGACCCCCCTGACAGGACAAAAGGCGGCCCGTGCCATCCAGATGGCGGATGAGGCCATCGGACAGCTGGAACGCCAGGTAAATGTGAAAATTGTGCTGCAGGTCCTGGGGGCGGGGTTCTGACCCGCCCGGCCCGGCAGTTTTTCCCTGAAATGCACAGAACCCCCGAACAGGCGCTTGCGGTACACCTGGACGAGGGTTCTGTGTGGGGTATTACTTTGGGTGTGAGGAGGAATCATGTGCAAGTCAGCGGTTGCGGCCCCGCTGGCTTGTGATTGTAGTATACCCAGTTTTTGCGTGAAAATGGTTACAAAGCTGTGAAGAAACTGTAAAAAGGTCCGAGCCCCTTTTGTGAGGCGCAAAAACCCGCATCATTCCTCATTTTTCGCGTTTTGTAAAAGGATGGCTGCGGCGTGCTGGGCCCCCAGCCGGGCATAGGCTTCGGCGTTGGCCCGGGAGGCGGCCAGCTGCTGGGGGCTGATCTCTTTCACCACCCGGGCGGGCACCCCCACCGCCACCGAGTAGTCGGGGATTTCCTTGCCCTCCGGCACCAGGGCCCCCGCCCCGATGATGCAGCCCTTGCCCACCTTGCAGCCGTTCAACAGGGTAGCATGCATCCCGATGAGGGAGCCCTCCCCCACCTCGGCCCCGTGGACGATGGCCCCGTGGCCCACCGTCACATCCCGGTGGAGATAAATCCGGGTGCCGGAGTCGCAGTGCAGGACGGCGTTGTCCTGCACGTTGGCGTTTTCGCCCACATAGATGGAACCCTCGTCCCCCCGCAGTACGGCGCCGTACCAGACGGTGGAGCCGGGGGCCAGGGTCACATCCCCCACCACCGCGGCGCTGTCGGCCACAAAGGCCGCGCCCTCATCCCGGGGCGTTTTTCCACAGACAGAAGCGAACATTGTCAAAAACCACCTTTCTCTTTTGCTGGTTTTGTGGTATCTTTGTAAGGAAATCAAAAAATGGCGCGTTTGTCCCGCTCCAAAGGAGGCCTGTTCATGAATAAACTTCTCCGCCCGGTGCTGCGCCGGGCTGCCGCCCTGACGGCGGTGCTGGTGCTGGCCGTCTGGCTGGCCCTGCCCGGCATGGCGGCCTACCCCATGCCCATCCAGACCACCTACCCCGACGAGTCGGTCTATCTGTTTGATCTGGACACCGGCAAGACCATCCTGGAGCAGAACGCCGACCAGTCCCGCTATGTGGCCAGCCTCACCAAAATGATGACGGCCCTGCTGTATCTGGAGAGCGGCCTGGACCTGCAGGCGGAAATCACCATTCCCACCTCCCTGACCCAGGAGTTCACCGACATCCAGAACGCCAACGGCACCACCATCGGCCTGCGCACCGGCGAGACGGTGCGGCGGATTGACCTGCTGTACGGGCTGCTGGTGGCCAGCGCCAACGACGCGGCCAGCGTCATTGCCAGCGACGTCTGCAACGGGGACCTGACCGCCTTTGTGGCCAAGATGAACGCCCGGGCGGCGGAGCTGGGCTGCACCAACACCAATTTCACCTGCGTACATGGCCTGTACGACTACGGCAACGTCTCCACGGCCCAGGACCTGGCCAAGATTGCGGCCGCCTGCTACGCCAATGAGACCTACATGGAAATCGCCCAGACGGTGACCTATACCCTCCCCGCCACCAACCTCCACGCCAACGAGCGGGAGATCACCACCACCAACCTGATGCTGGACACGGAATACGCCTATTACCGGGACTACATCCGGGGCATGAAAACCGGCTTCACCACCCTGGCCGGGCGGTGCTATGTGACCTTTGCCCAGAAGGACGGCCACACCTACGGCCTGGTGGTGCTGGGGTCGGATATGGACAATATTTATCGGGAGTGCGCCGAAATCCTGGACTGGACCTTTGCCACCTTCCGGGACCGTCAGCTCACCGACACCCAGACCATGCTGACCACCGTTCCCCTGACCCAGTGCCGGACCCAGCCCGAGGTGGAGCTGTACGCCGCCAACGCGGTGAACGGCTACGGCCATCCCGACGATGAGGTCACCTACACCTTCGACCTGCCCGAGAGCATCCGGGCCACCGTGAAAAACGGTCAGGTGGTGGGCACCGCCACCGTCTGGCTGGACGGCTATGAGGTGGGCACGGTGGATCTGGTGACCCATCAGGAATACGTCTCGGACTTCCGCACCGACGGCATCGCCACCCTCAAGCTGTTGCCGGCCCTGCTGGTGATCCTGCTGGTGCTGGCTCTGCTGAGCGTTCTCACCGGCGGCGGGCCCGGCCTGTTCCGCCGCAGAGGACGCCGGAGACGCCGCCGCTGATCCTGCCCCTGCATCAAACGTCTGCAAATATCTCCGGCCCGGAGGTGCAATGCACGCCGGGCCGGTTGTTTTTTGCTCTTTGGTTTACAAATGGGATAAAATACAGCCCTTATACATGGCCATAGATGCCGCTCACCGAGACTTCCCCGGTGAAAATATGTTCCTGGCCGGCGTCGGTGCGGACGATCAGACGGCCGTCGTCGTCGATGGCCACAGCGGTTCCCTCGCCGGCGCCGCCCGGCTGGTCAAAGGTGACCCGGCGGCCCAGATTGACGCAGGCGGCGGCGTATTCCTCCCGGTAGGGGGCAAAGCCGTCGGGACCGAAGGTGTACAGCTCCCGGTCAAAGCCGAAATCGGTGAGGCCTTCGGCCAGCCAGGATGGATCGTTTTCCAGGTCTACCTTGGCCCCCTGCAGCAGCAGAGAGGTGCCGTAGGGCAGCCCGGCGGCATCAAAATAGCTCTGGGGCTGGGCCAGGTTGATGCCGATGCCGCACAGATAGGCCCGGCCCTCCTGGTTGGTGCCGTAGGGCACCGACTCGCAGAGGATGCCCACCAGCTTTTTGCCTCCCAGCAGCAGGTCGTTGGGCCACTTGATGGCGCAGTCCACGCCATAGCGGAGGGACAGCTGTTTGCGGACGGCCAGGCTGGACAGCAGGGGCAGGGTCTCGGGCTGGACCACCGGTACCTTGATGATGACGGTATAGTAGAGGGCCAGGCCGGCGGCGTTGACCCAGGTATGGCCCCGGCGGCCCCGGCCGGCGGTCTGGCTGGTGGAATACACCGCCGCCACCGGGCCGAATTCCTCGATGTGTTCCTTGGCGTAGCTGTTGGTGCTGTCGCACTCAGGGACAAAGCGGACCTCGTTGATGCTCACCGCTTGGGCACCTCCTTGTGTTCGGCCCGGACCACCTGGCCGTCGGCCAGGGTCATGACGCCGTAGGTGTCGGGACCCACATAACACCGCCCGCAGGACCCCGGATTGAACAGCAGGACGGTGCCCCGCTGCTCGGACAGAGGAATGTGGGTGTGGCCAAAGAGGGCTACTTCGGCGCCGCGAGCTGCGGCGGCCTCGGCCAGAGTGTCCAGGTCGTACTTGACGCCGTACATATGCCCGTGGGTATAGAACAGCACCACGCTGTCAAAGGCGGCCAGGCCGTCCAGGGGCTCCAGCGCGCCGAAATCGCAGTTGCCTGCCACCGAGTATACCCGCATCTTGGGAACGGCGGTCAGGGCCTTTTCCAGGTCGTGGAGGCCGTCCCCCAGAAAGATGACGGCGTCGGCATCGCTTTCCGCGGTGAGAATGCGGCGGACGGCTTCGGGGCTGCCGTGGCTGTCGCTCAGGATCAAAAGCTTTGTCATGAAGATGATGCTCCTTTATTCTGCGCCGCCGTCCTGCTCCTGCAGGGCCAACAGCAGCTTGTAGATCTCGCTTTTCCCATAGGGGGTGTCCTGGGCGGCGGCTTTGGCCGCGGCCGAGGGGGACAAGCCCTCCTCCCGCATCAGGGCCAGGGCATGGGCGGCGGCCTCCTCGGGGGTGGGGACGTCGGCAGAACTGGCCTCGGGGGCGCCCGCCATCACCAGGACGTATTCGCCCCGGGGCTCGGCCTGGGCGTAATGGGCGGCGGCCTCCGCCAGGGTGGTTTTCCAGATTTCCTCGTGGAGCTTGGTCAGCTCCCGGCAGAGGGTGATGCTGCGGTCCCCGCCAAAGGCGGCGGACAGCTCGTCCAGCGTGCCCCGCAGCCGGTGGGGCGCCTCATAAAAGATGATGGTGCGCATTTCCCCGTCCAGAGCGGCCAGGCGCTTGCGGCGCAGACGGCGCTCGGCGGGCAGAAAGCCCTCGAACACCCACCGGGAGGTGTCCTGGCCCGAGACCGCCAGGGCGGTGACGCAGGCCGAGGCCCCCGGCACAGGGGTGACGGTGATGCCCCGGGCCAGCGCGTCCCGGACAATGACCTCTCCCGGGTCCGAGATGCAGGGCATGCCGGCATCGGAGCAGAGGGCACAGGTCTCTCCCGCCTCGATCCGGCGGAGAATCCCCTCGCCCCGGTTCAGGGCGTGCTCGTGATAGCTGACCATGGGCTTTTTCAGGCCCAGATGGTTGAGCAGCCGCATGGTGACGCGGGTGTCCTCGGCGGCCACAAAGTCGGCGGCGCCGAAGGCCGCGGCGGCCCGCGGGGTCATGTCGTCCAGGTTGCCGATGGGGGTGGCAACGATATAGAGTGTTCCGGCCATAGGGTCCTCCCACAAAAGAAAAGGTAAAAACCATAGGTTCCCCGGCGGCTTTGGCCTGGGGCCGGGCATTTTCGGGGGCAAAACCCGTGGTTTTCAAGATAAAATGGCTATGAAGATGAATTCGGTCCCGCTCAGCCCGGGTGGCCGCTGCCGTAGAGGGCGGCCCCGGCGCTGATGAGGACGTCGGGTTCCAGGCGCAGCCCGGTGCGGCGGTTTTTCTGGCCTTCCACCAGGAACAGCCAGGGCTCCGCCCCGGGACGGCTGCGGACAAAGGCCAGGCGCTTGGGCTCCAGCCGGTGTTCCCGCAGGGTGGCCAATACCTCGGCCAGACGTTCCGGCCGGTGGCAAAGGGTCAGCTTGCCCCCGTCCCGCAGCAGCCGAAAGGCGCAGTCGCAGACATCCGCCAGGGTGCAGCTGCCCTCGTGGCGGGCGGCGGCCCGGGCGGGGTCGGGGCTGGCGGGCCCGGCGGTGAAATAGGGCGGGTTGCAGGCGGCCAGATCGTACCGGCCGGCCTCCTCGGGGCCCGGCTGCCAGAGCCGCAGATCGGTGCAGACCGGGCGGATGTGGTCCAGGCCCTGGTCGGCGGCCGCCTGGGCCAGCAGGGCGCTGGCCTCGGGCTGGATCTCCAGGGCCAGACAGGGGCCCCGGTGGCCTTTGTCGTGCCACTCCAGCGCCACCACCCCGCAGCCCGAACACAGATCGGCGGCCCGCTGGTTCCGCCCCGGCAGGGCGAAACGGGCCAGCAGCAGCGCGTCGGTGCCGAACCGGTGGACCGGAGTGCAGTAGATGCTGGTCTTATTATACAAAATTTCCGTTGAATGTTCCATAGTCTGGCGTAGTTTCCTTTGGGGCAAAGCGGCGTCGGGACGGTCAAAAGGGCGCCGGGACGGCCCGGCGGATCAAAACGGAAAAACGGCGGACCCTCTCGGGCCCGCCGCTTTGGTCTGCTTTGTGGCGAAACCGCTTATTCAGCGGTGATAGCGCCGGTGGGGCAAGCGCCCTCGCAAGCGCCGCAGTCGATGCAAGCGCCAGCGTCGACGACAGCCACGCCGTCCTCAACCTTCACAGCGCCAACGGGGCAAGCGCCCTCGCAAGCGCCGCAGCCGATGCATGCGTCAGAAACCTTATGTGCCATAATAGAACTCTCCTTTCGACCCGTGCCTCAAGAACTTATGTGGCGGGGAACCACCCCCAGAGGTTTGCTCCTGCACGGCCGCAGCCAGCCTCTCTCAGGAAACGCCGTCAATCAAGGCGTCTATTCCTGTGCCGATTGTAGCAAAGACAAACCGAAAAGGCAAGACTAACCGTGCGCGTGCAGAACACAAAGATGTGTTTTTGTCTGAATGCACAAAAGCATCCGCTAACTTTCGGGGAGTTTACATCGGGTTTTTCGGTAAAAATCACGATGGTTGGTTAATGATAACTAACCGCCTTTTCTCCAAAACCCTCATTCTTCCGCGTCAAAATCCGCGGGGTCGTCGGCGCTGGCCACCACCGGCGCGGGGTCCCGCATGCCGGAGTAGTCGTCGTCGGGATCGGGGCGGCGGGGAGCCCGCTTGCCGCCCGAAATATACTGGCACTGGCTGGCCTTGTAGTACTTGGGGGCCAGGGCCTCCGACACCAGACGCACCCGCAGATAGCCCGAGATGGGGTTGGTCTCCACCACAGTGCCGGTGCCGTCGGGGGTGCGGACGGTGCTGCCCACCATGGGCAGGATGCTGTTCAGGTACTCATAGGCCGACTGCTCGTACCCCAGACAGCACATCAGACGGCCGCAGCAGCCGCTGATCTTGGTGGGGTTGAGGGACAGGCCCTGTTCCTTGGCCATCCGGATGGACACCGGCTGGAAATCCCGCAGAAAACGGCTGCAGCAGAAGGTCTGGCCGCACAGGCCGATGCCTCCCATCATCTTGCTCTCGTCCCGGACGCCGATCTGGCGCAGTTCGATCCGCATATGGAAGGTGCTGGCCAGGTCTTTCACCAGCTCGCGGAAGTCCACCCGCCCGTCGGCGGTGAAGTAGAAGGTTACCTTGGAGTGGTCGGGGGCATACTCCACCTTGACCAGCTTCATTTCCAGGCCGTGGCGGTCGATGCATTCCCGGCAGATCCGCCAGGCCTTTTTGTCCTCGTTCTGGCGCTGGTGCATCCGGCGGATGTCCACACTGTCCGCCATCCGCAGCAAAGGCCGCAGAGGGTTGGGCAGCAGATAGTCGGGGGTGGGCTGGGGGTCCCGGGCCACCTGGCCGCAGGCCGGGCCGTGCTCGGTGTCGGCCATCACATAATCCCCTGCGTGGGCGTCCAGCCCGGCAGGGTCAAAATAGGTCTCTTTTCCGTTTTCTTCAAAACGGACGGCAATCGCCTGTTTCATCGTATATAAACCTCACTGTGTTGCGCAATGGATCGACAGCCCCAACAGGCTGTCATCTTAACAGTATATCATATTTTTTGGGGGTTTTCCATCGGAAAATAAGGACCCAATGGAAAAAGTGGTAAAGCATCCTCAAAAAAATCACATTTTGGCCCTTGCAAGCTCGGTAGTTTCGTGTATAATTAGGGCAGATATCGACAGCCAAAATAACGACGGGAGATAGTGTAAAATAATGGTTTTGGCGCCGTCCGCGGGGCGGCCGCAGGCCGGTTTTGCACTGGCTCCCGGTTTTCTGGCTCTGACGCCATCTTTCGGGTCGATTCCCGGCGCGGACGGGTCCCTTCGGGAACCCGCATTGCAACGCCGGAAATTTTTTGTTCGGGGCAGAACAGGTCTCTTTTTGCAGATTGTAAAATATGACTGCAATAAACCGGACCGGCTGTCCGTTTTTAAATATGCATGGGGCACAGATGCCCCCTCCGGCAGGGCGTTTGGCCGCCCGTGCCGGCATTCCAGCTACGATCGGCCCACGCTGCCGCGGTATTGCGGCGCTGGGCGCAAGTCAAAAAGGGAAGATTCATGGAAAAGTACAGTGTTAAAAAACCATTCACCGTTCTGGTCGCGGTCCTGATCGTGTTCCTGATGGGCTTTGTGTCGGTGACCAACCTGCGCACCGACCTGCTGCCCGATATCAGCACGCCCTACCTGATGGTGGTGACGGTTTATCCCGGCGCCAGCCCCGAAAAGGTGGAGAGCGAAGTGTCCGAGGTGCTGGAGAGCGCCCTGGGCACCGTTGCGGGCGTGTCCAGCATTTCCTCTACTTCGGCGGAGAACTACAGCATTGTGCAGCTGAGCTTCGGCGCAGATACCGATATGAACAGCGCTCTGGTCAAGGTGTCCAACACCCTGGACCAGAACAAGGACAGTCTGCCCGACATGTGCCTGACCCCCTCCATCTTTGAGCTGAGCATGGACATGAGCTCGATGATGACGGTGGCCGTGGGCCGGGAGGGCACCGATATTTACGAGCTGAGCGATTTCCTGCAGGAGAGCGTCATTCCCGAGCTGGAGCGCCAGTCGGGCGTGTCCAGCATTTCCACCACCGGCCTGGTGAACAAGTACATTCAGGTGGAGCTCAACGAGGACAAGATCGAGGAGCTGAACGTCCTGCTTCTGGAGCAGGTGGACACCCAGCTGGCCCTGGCCAAGGAACAGCTGGACGCCGCCGCCGCCCAGCTGGCGGACGGCAAGGCCCAGCTGCAGGAGGCCATTGACACCTTCGGCAACGTCTTTGCCTCGGGCGTGGTGGACCGGGTGGCCGGCATGGTGTCGGACGCCACTGTGGAAATCCGCAACAAGGTCCAGACCCTGATGAACGCCATCGACAACCTGATCGCCTTCGTCAACGAGCCTGAGATCAAGGCGGCTCTGGTCAGCGTCCGGGAGGGCCTGGCCGAAATCATGGACGAAATTTCCACCACCGGCCTGCGGGATATCGACGACCTGATCGATGTGGTGTCCAAAATCCGCGACCTGACCGATGAGCTGACCATCGCCCTCCAGCAGCTGCAGCAGCGGCTGGACCAGGAGACCGGCGGGGACGGCTCCACCGCCGGCGACCTGATGGATACCCTGCAGATTCAGCAGAGCCTGGACGTGGTGTACAGCACCATGCAGGACGTGCTGGATTCTCTGAACCGTGTGCCCGAGCTGATGGATCAGTTCGAGACGGTGTACGCAGAGATGAGCCAGACCCAGCTGGAGGCCTACCTCCAGATTACCGAGGCCCAGCGCCAGGTGGAAGAGGGCCAGAAGCTCTACGACCAGTACAAGGAAGAGTATGAGGCCGCCAAGGCCAGCGCCTTTGCCAACGCCGACGTCAACAATATGCTGACCATCGACGTGCTGTCCCAGCTGATCTACGCCCAGAACTTCTCGATGCCGGCGGGTTATATCGACGACAAGGACGATAACTCCTGGCTGCTGAAGGTGGGCGAGGAGTACGACAGCATCGAGGACCTGGAGGGCGCTTTGCTGCTCCACATCGACGGCGTTGCCGACATTTATCTGCGGGACGTGGCCGACGTGGCGGTGGTGGACAACGCCGAGGAGTCCTTCACCCGCCTGAACAACGACCGGGCAGTGGTTCTGAACATCTACAAGAGCACTTCCGCCAGCGCCAACGCGGTGTCGGACGCCTGCCTGGCCACCTTTGACGAGCTGGAAGCACGGTATGAGGGTCTGAACTTCAACGTCCTGTCCAACCAGGGCAACTACATCACCATCCTGATTTCCAGCATCCTCACCAGTATGGCTGTGGGCGCCGCCCTGGCCATCCTGATCCTGGCCCTGTTCCTCAAGGACATCAAGCCCACCCTGGTGGTCGGCATCAGCATTCCCCTGTCGGTGCTGTTCGCCATCGTTCTGATGTACTTCACCGGCATCAACCTGAACGTCATGAGCCTGGCCGGCCTGTCCCTGGGCATCGGCATGCTGGTGGACAACTCCATCGTTGTCATTGAGAATATCTACCGCCTGCGGGCCCGCGGCGTCCCTGCCCCCCGTGCAGCCGTCCAGGGTACCCGCCAGGTGCTCGGCTCCATCATCTCCTCCACCCTCACCTCGGTCTGCGTGTTCCTGCCGGTGGTCTTTACCGAGCAGATCACCTATGAGCTGATGCTCCCCATGTGCCTGACCATCGGCTACTGCCTGATGGCTTCCCTGCTGGTGGCTGTGACGGTGGTTCCGGCCTCCGCCTCCACCATTCTGCGGCAGGCAACCATCAAACCCATGCCCTGGTTTGAGCGGGTGCAGGAGAAGTACGCCGCCAGCCTGGAGTGGTGCCTGAACCACAAGGCCGCGCCCATGGGCGTGGTGGTGGTCCTGTTCGCCTTCTGCGTCTGGCGGGTGGCCCTGATGGGCATGGTCATGCTGCCCACCGTCTCCAGCACCGAGATCAGCATGAGCGTCACCACCCCCAGCGATATGACCCGCGAGGAGTCCTATGAGATGGCGGGCCAGATTCTGGAGACCGCCATGGGCCTGGACCAGGTGGCGGAGGTAGGCGTCACCACCGATACCACCATCTACGGCATCGACATCGGCATGCTGGGCAGCACCATCAGCAACCTGCTGTCCACCACTTCCACCGGCTACGGCACCTATGCCTATAACATCAAGCTGGAAGCCGGCGCCAGCGCCTCCGACGCAGAGCGGGTGGGCGCGGCTCTGGAAGAAGCCATGACCCAGTTTGATTGCACCAGCACCGTCACCATCGACGGCATCTCGGAACTGTCCAGCATGCTGGGCAGCGGCCTGTCGGTGACCATCTACGGCAACGACTTCGATACCCTCCAGAGCCTGAGCGAGGAGGTCATCGAGATGGTCAACAACACCAAGGGCTTCGCCAACGCCACCACCGGCATGGGCGCAGGCGACCAGACCATCGAGCTGCACATCGACAAGGACAAGGCCCGCGCCGCCGGCCTGACGGTGGCCCAGGCCTACCAGGCCATTGCAGCCCGCCTCACCACCTCCACCGATTCCACCACCATCAGCATCAACGGCGAGAGCATGACCGTCCGCGTTGTGGACGACACCGATCCCCTGACCGTGGAAAACCTGATGGATATGACCTTCAACACCACCAACTATGCCGCCGACGGCACCCAGGTGTCGGAGGTCCACACCCTGCGTGAGTTCGCCGAGATCACCTACGGCACCACCCCCGACTCCATCAGCCGTCAGGATCAGACCCGCTGCATCACCGTCACCGCCGAGACCCTGGACGGCTACAACACCACCGTTCAGGCCCGCAAGCTCCAGAACACCCTGGACCAGTGGAGCGCCGAGGGCGGCCTGCCCGAGGGCTACAGCGTGGCCCTCAGCGGCGAGACCAGCAACGTCAACGACATCATGGGCCAGATGTTCCGCTGGCTGGCCATGGCGCTGCCCTTCGTCTACCTGGTCATGGTGGCCCAGTTCCAGAGCCTGCTGAGCCCCTTCATCGTTCTGTTCACCATTCCCCTGGCCTTCACCGGCGGCATGGTGGGCCTGCTGGCCCTGGGCGAGCAGCTCAGCCTCATGAGCCTGATGGGCTTCATCGTCCTGATGGGTACCGTCGTCAACAACGGTATTCTGTTCGTTGACTACACCAACCAGCTGCGTCTGGGCGGCATGGACCGCCGTTCCGCCCTGATCGCCACCGGCCGCACCCGTATGCGTCCCATCCTGATGACCGCCCTCACCACCATTCTGGGCATGGTGATGGTGCTGTTCAGCGACGATATGGCCAGCCAGCTTATGAGCAGCATGGCGGTGGTCATCATCGGCGGCCTGGCTTACGCCACCTTCATGACCCTGTACATCGTGCCCATGATGTACGATGTCTTCTTCAAGCGTCCGCCCCGCGTGGTGGATGTGGGCGGCGACGACCTGGACGACGTGCCCGATGACGCCGCCGAGTTCCTGGCCCTCCAGAATGCGGCCAAGGCTCTGCCCGGCGCAGCCCCCAAGGCCCTGCCTGCTGACGGCCCGGCCCCTGACGGCAACGAATAATCCGCCGTTTCGGGTGCCCTGAGCACCCCGCAAAAGCACCCCGAAGCCCCCGCCTTCCCTCACCGGAAGGACGGGGGCTTTTTGGTTGAAAAATAAAGGGTGGAAAGATACCGGACGGTTTGAGAAAAACGGCGGTTTTCTTGCTTTGCTTTTGTAAAGTAAAAAGAAGTCTTGGTAAAGATTTACAAAAAATAGCGCCGCTTTTCTGCATAAAAACCGATTGAAAAGCTGGGTTGTAGGCCGTATACTTAGAGCAGTTCGACTTTTTTAAAAAGTCATTGGTCTGTTCTCCAGGAAGTGAGGAAATTATGAAAGAATATAAGATTTCCCGGCGTACCTTCATGCGCGCAGCGGGCGTCACCGCCACCGCTGCAACGATCACCGGCCTTGCGCCGTCGGCGTCCGCCTGCTTCTGGCCCTTCAATATGGATCTGCAGATCCTGGCCTCCAGCGACACCCACGGCAAATTCGATCCCTGGGACTATGCAGCCAACAAAGCGGAATCCAGCGGCAGCGTGGCCCAGCAGGCCACGGCCATCAAGCAGCTGCGCACCGCGGACACCCTGGTGATCGATGCGGGCGACACCATTCAGGGCAACTCGGCCCAGCTGTTCCTGAACGATGACGTTCACCCCATGATTGCTGCCCAGAACGCCATCGGCTACGACGTATGGGTGCCGGGCAACCACGAGTACAACTACGGCATGGACACCCTCAAAAAGGTCATGAGCCAGCAGAAAGCCAAGGTCCTGACCGGCAACGTGTATGGTCCCGACGGCGCAGCCCTGGCCGACGGCTACACCATCATCCAGAAGAAGGATGTCAAGATCGGCCTGATCGGCATGGTCACCCCCAACATCACCCGCTGGGATGCAGTGAACCTGTCGGGCTGGACCGTCACCAACCCGGTGGACGAGTGCCGCAAGATCGTGGACCAGATCAAGGACAAGGTGGACGTGCTGATCGGCGTCATGCACATGGACACCGAGAACGAGTACGGCGTAGCCGGCTCGGGCGTCACCGACCTGGCCAACGCCTGCCCCGAGTTTGACGTCATCATCGCGGCCCACGGCCACAAGGAAATCCCCGGCCAGGAGATCAACGGCGTCCTGGTGATCGAGAACAAGAGCGCCGGCGCCACCCTGTCGGACATTCACCTGAAACTGCAGCGCCAGTGGGACGGCAGCTGGAAGGTGGTGGGCCGCAGTTCCGAGAGCCTGCAGATCAAGAATTATGAGGCAGACCCCGAGCTGGTGGCCCTGCTGGCCCCCTACGATGAGCGGGCCAAGGCAGACGCAGTCATCCCCATCGGCGAGCTGCGGGGCGGCAATATGGCTCCCGACAACGAGATCGAGAACATCCCCTCCCCCATGGTGATGGATACCGCCCTGCTGGACTTCATCAACGAGGTGCAGATGTACTATACCGGCGCCCAGGTTTCGGCCACGGCCCTCACCTCCATGACCAGCCAGATGAAGGAAGGCACCATCCGCAAGTGCGACCTGACCAGCATTTACACCTACGAGAACACCCTGTACAAGCTGCAGATGAACGGCGCCCAGCTGCGGGATTATATGGAGTGGTCGGCGGCCTTCTTCAAGACCTGGCAGCCGGGCGATGTGACCATCGCCTTTGATCCCTCCACCCGGTATTATCTGTACGATGCCTTTGAGGGCGTCAACTATGAGATTGACATTTCCCAGGAGCCCGGCAACCGGATCAAGAATCTGACCTGGCCCGATGGACGTCCGGTGCAGGACAGCGACAGCTTTGTGATTGCGGTGAACAACTACCGCGCCACCACCCAGCTGCTGATGGCGGCGGACATCTTCGCTCCCGGCGACGCCATGCCGCAGCTGCTGGAGATGGACGTCCGCGGCGACGTGGGCGGCATCCGCGAGCTGCTGGGCGAGTACATCCAGACCGTCAAGGGCGGCGTCATTGAGCCCCATGTGAACAACAACTGGAAGATCCTGGGCAACAACTGGAACGCAGCCAGCCACGACAAGGCAGTCACCCTCCTGCGGGAAGGCAAGCTGACCCTCTCGGAGAACCAGGACACCCGCACCCTGCCCGCCACCGCCATCACCGAAACGGACATCGCCCCCTTCTAACCTACTTTTTCGAGAAAAAGTAGGCAAAAAGCTTTTTACTGTGTACCATACACTTTCCGGGTCTCCGACACTTCCACGGGGCCGTTATGCTCCGGCTCATTCCTGACGTTTGTGCCTGCGGCACGATACGATGCAAGGCACGGCGATAACCGTGTCCAGTGGACGAAGCAGGGAGCTGCAGTTGGCTGCGCAGCCGAGGCAGAGCAGGGGCAGCGGTCTGTCTTTTGCAAGGGCGCGACGACGCCCGAAGCAAAAGCAGGGCACCGCAACCCGGAGCCGCACTCCGGTTTTTGCAAGCGCCCGCCGTGGCGCGCCGCAAAAACCGGCTAAGCGCAAGAGGCACGAACGGCGACCGCATCCAGTGGATGAAACAGGGAGCCGTGAGTGGCGCAGCGGTCTGCATTTTCAAGCATCATCCTTGATGCGCTGAAAATGCAGGGCACCGCAAGAGGAAAGTGTTTCAGCCGCTTTAGGCTGCGCCCCGGTGAGTCCAAGGTTTTGTGAGGCCGAATCTGTCTTTTATTTTGGTGTGCTGCTTTCCGGTAGATAGGAAAGCCCTATAAAATACAAAAATCTCCGCTTCTGCTTACCGCAGGGGCGGGGATTTTAATTTTATGGTTTTTCGGCGGATCGAAAAATCAGGTTTTGAGGTGGTTTGCATCGTACCGTGCCGCAGGCACAAACGCCGGGAACGAGCCTGAGCGTAACGGCCCCGCGGAACTGCCGGAGACCCGGAAACTGTATGGTACCCATTAAAGTTTTTTGCCAAGCTTTTTTTCAAAAAAGCGGGAAAAGCGGGTGCGGAAGGCGGGAAAGTGTGGTATACTGATACGAAAACAGCTTCAGAGATCAAGAGGTGCTCCTATGAAAATTCCAGCCCGCGGTTTCACTCATGCCGGCAAATTCCATGCCGATGATGTGTTTGCCACCGCTCTTTTGCAGATTCTGCGCCCCGATATCAAGGTGACACGGGGCTTTGTGGTGCCGGATGGCTTTGACGGCATCGTCTATGATATCGGAGACGGTATGTTTGACCATCACCGCGAACCCCGGGAAACCCGGGCCAACGGCGTGCCCTATGCGGCATTCGGCCTGCTGTGGCGGATGCTGGGCCCCGGCCTGGTGGGTGAGCGTCAGGCCCGCCTCATCGATGAGAATTTCATTCAGCCCCTCGACCTCAACGATAATACCGGCGAACAGAACAGCCTCTGCGACGCCATCGGCTTCTTTAACCCCACCTGGGATTCCCCCGACAGCTCGGATGACCGGTTCTTTGAGGCGGTGGCAGTGGCCAAACAGATTTTGACCCGCCAGATCGAGTCCGCCAACGCCGTCAATCGGGCCGACGAAAAGGTCCGGGCCGCCTATGCCGCCTCCAAGGATGGCATCGTGGTGCTGCCCTGCTACCTGCCCTGGAAGAATGGCCTGTATAAGACCGACGCTCTGTTTGTGGTCTATCCCAGCCAGCGGGGCGGCTGGAGCGCCCAGTGCGTCACAGATCACCGTACCAAAAAGCCCAAACTGCCCTTCCCCGCCTCCTGGGCCGGCCAGACTCAGGATGTGATTGAGGCCCGCAGCGGCCTGGACGGCATCAGCTTCTGCCATGCCAGCCGGTTCCTGATTACCGCCAAAGACAAGCAGACCGCCGTGGCGGCCTGCCGTCTGGTCCTGAAGAACAATGGCCGCGCGTGAGGTGCTGGCCCCCGCATACGTCTATATGGTCCGATGCGAGGGCGGACAGCTGTACACCGGCTGGACCAATGACCCCGCCGCCCGGCTTCATGCCCATAAAACCGGCCAGGGAGCCAGGGCAACCCGTGCCTTTGGGGCAGAGAGCATGGCATATCTGGAGCGGTGCGCCGATAAATCGGAGGCCCTGCGGCGGGAAGCTGCCCTGAAAAAGCTGACCAAGGCGGAAAAAGAGGCTCTCTGCGCCGCCTGGGCCGAAAACGCCCGTCCACGGCTGTCCATGGCGACCCGGGACGACGCAGCGGAGATTCTGGAAATTTACAACTGGTACGTCTGCAACCGGATCGCCACCCTGCAGATCACCCCGTCCACCCTGCCCGAATATGAGGCCTGGGTGGAGGATACCCTGGCCCGGGCGCCCCTGATTTTGGCCCGGGACGGGTCCGGCCATCTGCTGGGCTATGCCTGTGCCCACCGCTATCACCCCCGGGAGGCCTTTGCCTGGGACGTAGAGAGCACCATCTACTGTGCCCCCGACGCCTGTTCGGCGGGGGTGGGAGCGGCTCTGTACGGCGCTCTGCTGGAGCTGCTCAAACTCCAGGGCTACTGGAATGTTTACGCCCTGCTGGCCGACCCCAACCCCGCCAGCGAGCGGTTCCATGAGAAGTTCGGCTTTGTCTGTGTGGGCCGAAACAAGCACACCGCCTATAAGTTTGGCCATTGGGTGGGCCTGTCCACCTGGTGGCTGCCCCTGCGCAAGGGCAACAGCGCCCCGGAACCGGTGCGCCTCCAGCTGGACCCCGCCGAGGTGGAACAGGTCCTGGACAAATACAATCACCCCGCCCCTTCCCGGCGGGGGAAATAAATGAATTTTCCAATAAAAAGCGTCTGCATGTTGTGTGCAGGCGCTTTTTTGTTTCCCTCAGCCCTGCGGGCTCTCATTTTGTGGTGCCCTGAATTTCGAGGATAACACTTGAAAATTCAGACCGCCGGGGCTCTGGATAGAAAGCCGCTTTTCGACCAAAAAGTATAAACACCCGGGAACGGCCGGAGAAAAAACAGTGAAACATCTGAGAAAACTGCAAAGGAAACCCCGGACCAACCCAGTGAAAATTCCTCCACGCCTCCCGCCTCAAAACGGTTTGTATCCAAGATGGACCTTCCCAAACTATAAAAAATAAAGCAAAAAGGAAAAAATTTGAAATCGGGTCTTGACACCGGGGGGGGTATGTTATTATAGGCACACAAAGGAAAGGACCTTCCTTTGAACCTGTTTTGGGTCTCTATCTTTTATACACCATAAGGAGGAAAAATTCATTATGAAACTCAAGAAGATTGCTTCTCTGGCACTGGCTGGCCTGATGGCTGTCAGCATGCTGGCTGGCTGTGGTGACAACAGCAGCAATGGCAACGGCACTGTTGTGGAGCCCGGCACCTCTTCTTCCATTGTCTCTGCTTTCAATGATGAGCAGAACAGCAACAACGATGTCAAGGTTACCGTTACTGCTGATTCCACTCTGAGCGCTGACCTGGCCAAGGCAGTAAAGCAAGTTGGCTATCGGGGCAACGATACGTCTAATGAAGTTGCAGCACAGCTTTACAACCTCAACGGTGTAGAGCAGGGCGCAGCTTGGAATGTGGCAAACGAGTTTACCAGCAATACTACCGATGGCAAGAGTGTCACCAAGCTCTTTGTCGTTTATGTGGGTCACAATGATGCTTGGACTGAAGAAGCTGCCGTGATGAGCTTTGCTAAGGCTTTTGATCAGTACGTGGCTGCTAAGCTGCCCGAGACCAGCTATAAGAAGGGCACCACCCAGGTTGGTGATAAGTACTACGATTACAGCTACACTGGTACTGTTGCCATGACTTCTGTGAAGAACGGCGCAGGCAACACCGAGTACTATGCAGCATTTACCGTCACTCAGACTGCTGCTGAGAAGAAGCTGGAAGCTTAATTTATTCTGTGCTTCACAAAATAGCGCTTGGATTTAGCCTGGTTTTGATACGATATCCATTAAGGAGGATACATTCACTATGAAACTCAAGAAGATTGCTTCTCTGGTTCTGGCTGGCCTGATGGCAGTCAGCATGCTGGCTGGCTGTGGTGACAATAGCAGCAGCAATAACAACGGTACTGTTGTTGAGCCCAGTAACAGCACCATCATTGTTGACGCTGCCAATGATGCACAGGATCCTGCCAACAAGGTTAAGGTTACTTTTACTTCCGATGCTAAGCTGCTGTCTGCTCTGCAGGATGCAATCGAGCTGAAGGCGGTTGATTTTGACGCCATCCAGAAGCTGACTGGTGCAAAGGTTGTCTCTAGCCTCCCCGCTCTGAATGCATCTGCACCTTCGGCTGCTGATGAAGTTGTCGATACTATGCTGGTGGTTAAAGAGGTTCGCGGTGCTCTGAACGAGACTGCTGCTGCCAAGATGGCTGGCAAGGAAGTAAATGAGATCGTTAAAACTCTGCAGAAGAACACCCTGGGTAACAACGCCACGGCTGGCACTAAGTATTATGCTTGCAGCTATGAAGGCACCATCGTGATGGCTTCTTCCACCGATATTGCTGGCCATGTGACCTACTATGTGGCTGGTACTATCACTCGGACTGCAGCCATGAAGACTCTGGAGCGCTAAGAGCTAAGAGAAAAATTACTTATAACACCCCGGCAGCACCATGGCCGGGAGTGATATAAGGGGCGTTGGGTGTGAGACCGCCTGACTGCCCGGGTATACACCCATCCGATGTGACGACAAAGGGGAATGTCTAACCAATATTCCTTCTGTTGTTGATCGCACCAAAACAAAAGAACTTTTGCGTCACGAAAGATAGGGTCCCTCTGCGAGGGCCGGCTCTCACGAGCTGGCCCTCGCATTGTTTGTTGTGGGGCAAACACATCGACTGCGTCCAGCAGGGAGCTGTGTTTGACGCAGCGGTCTGAATTTTCAAGCGTTATCTTTGACGCGCAGAAAATTCAGGGTACCGCAAGAGGAAAGCCCGCAGGGCGGGTGCCTCCCGCCTCAGGCGGGGCGGGAAAGTTTTAATCTATGATTGCATATAACGATAATTATACAGCAAAAACTGCATAAAAATACAAAATGCCTTAAATCCGCCCCGGAAATGCCAAAAGGTTTGTTATTTTTCTGCATTGACGATAAATGCCCGCGGCGTATAATAATGACAGTAGCGCACGAGGCGCTGGCGCCGCACCAAAGGGCGTGCGGCCGAAAGTGTGAAACTTACAAAACTACGCGAAAAGGAGCGAGGAGTCATGAAGAAAAAGGAAGACATCAAGAAGGTTGTGCTGGCCTACTCGGGCGGCCTGGATACCTCCATCATCATCCCCTGGCTGAAGGAAAACTACAACAACTGTGAGGTCATCGCCGTGTCGGGCGACGTGGGCCAGGGCACCGAGCTGGACGGCCTGGAAGAGAAGGCCAAGAAGACCGGCGCTTCCAAGCTGTACGTCCTGGACCTGAAGAAGGACTTCGTGGAGAACTACATCTTCCCCACCCTGAAGTTCGGCGCAAAGTACGAGGACTACCTGCTGGGCACCTCCTTTGCACGTCCCTGCATCGCCAAGGCTCTGGCCGACATCGCCATCGCCGAGGGCGCTGACGCCATCTGCCACGGCTGCACCGGCAAGGGCAACGACCAGGTCCGTTTCGAGCTGACCCTCAAGGCCTTCTGCCCCGAAATGGCCATCATCGCTCCCTGGCGTGAGTGGGACATCAAGAGCCGTGACGAGGAGATCGACTACGCCGAGGCACACAACATCCCCCTGAAGATCAGCCGTGAGACCAACTACTCCAAGGACAAGAACCTGTGGCACCTGTCCCACGAGGGCATGGATCTGGAGAACCCCGCCAACGAGCCCCAGTACAACAAGGAGGGCTTCCTGGAGCTGGGCGTCAGCCCCGAGCAGGCTCCCGACACCCCGACCTATGTGACCATCCACTTTGAGAAGGGCATCCCCACCGCTGTGGACGGCAAGGAAATGGGCGCTGTGGAACTGGTGGAGTACCTGAACAAGCTGGGCGGCGAGAATGGCATCGGCCTGCTGGACATCGTCGAGAACCGGCTGGTGGGCATGAAGAGCCGCGGCGTCTATGAGACCCCGGGCGGCGCCATCCTGTACAAGGCCATCAACGTCCTGGAGACCATCACCCTGGACAAGGAGAGCGCTCACTTCAAGGCTCAGCTGGCCCAGAAGTACGCCGACATCGTCTACAACGGCCAGTGGTTCACCCCGCTGCGCGAGGCTCTGGACGCCTTCGCCGACAGCCTGGAGAAGACCGTCACCGGCGACGTCAAGCTCAAGCTGTACAAGGGCAACATGATCAACGCCGGCGTCACCTCGCCCTACACTCTGTACGATGAGCAGACTGCTTCCTTCGGCGAGGACGAGGACTACAACCAGGCTGATTCCGCCGGCTTCATCAACCTGTTTGGCCTGTCCATCAAGGAGCGGGCAAAGCTGTCCAAGAGCTGGCCCAAGGACTAATCTGCAAAAGAGATTGCGTTGCTTTCTTCCCCTTTGCCCGTCATTTCACACTTTCCGGGCAAAGGTAACACCTCACCGGCCGTGAGGCCGGCGGCACCGCCGCAGGACGTGTACTTCCTGCGGCGGCTTTGCCGTTTTTCGGCAAATGCCGCTGGGGACAGGCCGGTCTGTGATCTTGTTTTGAAAGGAGCCCCACATGGCTGAACAACTCTGGAAAGGCCGCTTTTCCAAAGCGGTGGACTCCCGCGTGAATGATTTCAATTCTTCCATCCGGTTTGACCAGCGGATGATTGCCCAGGACATGAAGGGCAGCGGCGTGCACGCCGCCATGCTGGCCCGCCAGGGGATTATTTCGGAGGCGGACTGCGAGGCGATTCTGGGCGGCCTGGCCTCCATTGCCGACGATCTGGCCTCGGGCCAGCTGGAGATTGATCCCGCTGCCGAGGATGTCCACACCTTTGTGGAGCAGACCCTGACCGCCCGCATCGGCGATGCCGGCAAGCGCCTGCACACCGGCCGCAGCCGCAACGACCAGGTGGCCCTGGATATCCGCCTCACCCTGCGGGATGAGAGCGTCCGGCTGCAGGGCCTGATCGCCGATCTGATCCGGGTGATCTGCAAGAAGGCCGGCGAAAACACCGACGCGGTGATGCCGGGCTACACCCACCTGCAGCGGGCCCAGCCCGTCACCTTTGGCCACGCGCTGATGGCCTATGCCTGGATGCTCCTGCGGGACCTGGGCCGCTTCGCCGACGCCACCCGCCGGATGGACAGCCAGTGTCCCCTGGGCTCGGGCGCCCTGGCCGGCACCACCTATCCCCTGGACCGGGCCTTTACCGCCGAGAAGCTGGGCTTTGCCGGCCCCTGCCCCAACAGCATGGACGGCGTGTCCGACCGGGATTTCTGCATTGAACTGGCCTCGGCCATGGCGGTCTGCATGATGCACCTGTCCCGCCTGTCGGAGGAAATCATCCTGTGGTGCAGCTGGGAATTCAAGTTCATCGAGCTGGACGACGCATTCACCACCGGTTCCTCCATCATGCCCCAGAAGAAGAACCCCGACGTCACCGAGCTGATCCGCGGCAAGACCGGCCGGGTCTACGGCGACCTGAACACCCTGCTGGTGATGATGAAGGGCATTCCCCTGGCCTACAACAAGGACATGCAGGAGGACAAGGAGGCCATCTTTGACGCGGTGGATACCCTGTCCCTCTGCCTCACCACCATCACCCCCATGCTGGATACCATGCGGACCCTGCCCGCCAATATGCGCCGGGCCGCCGCAGCCGGCTTCATCAATGCCACCGACTGCGCCGACTACCTGACCAAGAAGGGAATGCCCTTCCGGGATGCCTACAAGCTCACCGGCCAGATGGTGGCCGACTGCATCGCCAAGGGCAAGGTCCTGGAGGAGCTGACCATGGAGGAATACCAGAGCTACAGCCCCCTGTTTGAGCAGGACGTGTATGCGGCGGTGGATCTGGTCAACTGCTGCGAGGGCCGCACCAGTTACGGCGGCCCCAGCGCGGCCAGCGTCCGCCGTCAGATTCAGCAGGCCGAGGAGGCCCTGGCCGCCTGGGAGGAGGAAAAGGCATGAGCTACAAGGTATTCATCGACGGCTCCTCCGGCACCACCGGCCTGCGGATTGCGGACCGGCTGGCCGGCCGGCCGGAGCTGGAGCTGCTCCACATTGCCGAAGCCGACCGCAAGGACGTGGAAAAGCGGGCCGCCGTCATCAATTCGGCCGACCTAGCCTTCCTCTGCCTGCCCGATGCGGCATCCAAAGAAGTCATCCCCCTGGTGAAGCCGGAGGTGAAGGTGCTGGACACCTCCACCGCCTTCCGCACCGCACCGGGCTGGGTGTACGGCTTCCCCGAGCTGCGGGGTCAGCGGGAAAAAATCCGCACCGCCAACCGGGTGGCCGTGCCGGGATGCCATGCTTCCGGCTTCATCGTGCTGGCCCGGCCCCTGGTGGAGATGGGACTGGTCCCGGCGGATTATCCCTTCAGCTGCCACAGCCTCACCGGCTATTCCGGCGGCGGCAAGAAGATGATCGCCGAGTATGAGGACGCCGACCGTCCGGCCCTCTACAGCACCCCCCGGGCCTATGGCCTGACCCTCCACCACAAGCACCTGCCGGAAATGACGGCGGTTTCGGGTCTGACCGCTGCCCCGGTGTTCTGCCCCATTGTGGACGACTACTATTCGGGCATGGAGGTCACCGTCCCCCTGCGGATGGACCTGCTGCCCGGCGTCACCCCGGAGGCGGTGAGCAAGGCCCTGGCCGACTACTACGCCGGAGAAAAGCTGTTCACCGTCCATCCCCTGGGCCAGCTGCCCGGGGACGGGATGCTGGCCGCCGGCGCCCTGCAGGGCACCGACCGGATCGAACTGTACACCACCGCCAGCCCCGACGGCAGCCAGATGCTGCTGATCTCCTTGTTTGACAACCTGGGCAAGGGTTCGTCGGGCGCAGCGGTGCAGTGCATGAATATTATGCTGGGTCTGGACGAGACGGCCGGGCTGGAATAAACCCCGCCCGCTCTCAGAGAAATCCCCGCGGCCGCGATGTTGGGAAAGACGCGCCGCGGACGGCCCCAAACGCAAAAGAGGAACTGGAAAGGATATCGAAGGAGGAAAAGCATGAAGTATCAGGAGGTTTCGGGCGGCATCTGTGCCCCCAAAGGTTTCGCGGCAGCGGGCGTCCACTGCGGCATCCGCGCCAACCGCACCAAGTACGATCTGGCCCTCATCAAGGCCGAGGTCCGCTGTGCGGCGGCGGGCGTCTATACCACCAATAAGGTCTGCGGCGCGCCCATCAAGGTGGACCGCGCCCACCTGGCCGACGGCTACGCCCAGGCCATCCTGGTAAACAGCGGCAACGCCAACACCTGCGCCGCCAACGGCGTGGAGCTGGCGGAGGAATGCTGCCGCCTGACCGGTGAGGCCCTGGGCATCCCGGCCAAGGACGTGCTGCCCGCCTCCACCGGCGTGATTGGCCAGCCCATGACCATCGATCTCTTTGCAGCCGGCATCCCGGCGGCGGCTGCCAAGCTGGCCGCCACTGCCGAGGGCAGCGCCGACGCCGCCACCGCCATCATGACCACCGACACCCACAAAAAGGAGTATGCCATCCAGTTTGAGCTGGGCGGCAAGACCTGCACCGTGGGCGCCATCGGCAAGGGCAGCGGCATGATCGCCCCCAACATGGCTACCATGCTGGCCTTCTACACCACCGACGCGGCGGTCAGCCCCGCCATGCTCCAGAAGGCCCTGCGGGAAGTGGTGCCCGGCACCTACAACCAGATGAGCGTGGACCTGGACACCTCCACCAACGATACCTTGATCGTCATGGCCTCGGGCCTGGCGGGCAACCCGGTGGTGGACGCCGAGGGCCCCGACTACGACGCTTTTGTGGAGGCTCTGACCGCTATTGCCGAGCATATGTGCGCCGAGCACGCCGGCGACGGCGAGGGCGCCACCCACCTGATTACCTGCGAGGTGTCGGGTGCGCCCGACCTCAAGACCGCCCGGGCGGTGTCCCGCAGCGTGGTCTGCTCCAACCTGTTCAAGGCGGCAGTCTTTGGCCGGGACGCCAACTGGGGCCGTATCCTCTGCGCCATCGGCTATACGCCGGGGGACTTCTCCATCGATAAGGTCTGCGTCTGGCTGTCCAGCGCCGCCGGCGAGGTGTATGTCTGCGAGAACGCAGCCTATCACCCCTACAGCGAGGAGGAGGCCGCCAAGGTGCTGGCCGAGCACGATATCCTTGTCCGGGTGGAAATGGGCCTGGGCAGCGCCTGCGCCAAGGCCTGGGGCTGCGACCTGACCTATGACTACGTGAAAATCAATGGGGATTACAGAACCTGAGAGCGGGAAAGAAAGCATATGAAAAACGAACAAATGGCCCTCCTCTTTTCGGAGGCAACACCTTACATCCAGAAATACCACGGCAAAACCATGGTCATCAAGTACGGCGGCAACGCGATGATCAATGAAGACCTGAAGAACGCCGTCATGAACGACCTGGTCACCCTGACCCTGCTGGGGGTCCGGGTGGTGCTGGTCCACGGCGGCGGCCCGGCCATCAACGACATGCTGAAAAAGGTGGGGGTCGAGAGCCACTTTGTGGGCGGCCTGCGGGTCACCGACCAGGCCACCATGGAGATCGTCCAGCAGGTGCTGGCCGGCAAGGTCAACAAGGACCTGGTGGCCAAGCTCCGGGGCCGCGGCGTGGGCCTGTGCGGCATGGACGGCCAGATGCTCCGCTGCGCCGAAATGGACAGCCGGCTGGGCTATGTGGGCGAGGTGGTCCATGTGGACACCACCCTGATTTCCAGCCTGCTGGATCGGGGCTATATCCCTGTCATCGCCACCGTGGGCATGGATGACCTGGGCCAGCCCTACAACGTCAACGCCGACACCGCCGCAGCCCAGATCGCCATTGCCCTCAAGGCCGAGAAGCTGGTCTCCATGACCGATATCGCCGGCCTGCTGCGGGACAAGGACGACGAGAGCACCCTGATTCCCGAGGTGGAGGTCAGCGAGATCGAGGGCTACAAGGCGGCCGGCATCATTGCCGGCGGCATGATCCCCAAGATCGGCGGCATGGCCGACGCCATCTATCAGGGCGTCCATGAGGCGGTCATCATCGACGGCCGGGTCCCCCACACCGTTCTGCTGGAACTGTTCTCCAACCGTGGCTCGGGCACCCGGTTCTACCGCCGCAGCCACCGGGAATAAGCCGCCCGCGGCCCGCCGTATGGCAGGCCGGACGGGCTCCCATATCTCCGCCCCTGGCGGGGCGGATGTCCCATCCGATTGTTTCAAGATCAGGGAGGCAACACTATGGATTCCGAAAAAGTCATTGCGCGGGACAACGACTATGTCCTGCATACCTATAACCGCAACCCCATCGTCATCGAGAAGGGCCACGGCCTCCACGCCTACGGCCCCGAGGGCCAGAGCTATCTGGACTTCACCAGCGGCATTGGGGTCAACAGCCTGGGCTACTGCGACCTGAACTGGGCCGAGGCCGTCTCCAAGCAGGCCCACAAGCTGCAGCACACCTCCAACCTGTACTACACTTCCCCCTGCTCCAAGCTGGCCAAGCGGCTGTGCCGCCGCACCGGCATGAGCAAGGTGTTCTTCGGCAACTCGGGCGCCGAGGCCAACGAGGGCGCCATCAAGGCCGCCCGGAAGTACAGCTTTGACCACTACGGCGAAGGCCGGGACCAGATCATCACCCTGGTGAACAGCTTCCACGGCCGCACCATCGCCACCCTGACCGCCACCGGTCAGGATACCTTCCATCACTACTTCGGACCCTTCAACGAGGGCTTCCTCTACACCCCCGCGGGGGACATCGAGGCTCTGACCAAGCTGGTGGACAAGCACACCTGTGCCGTCATGCTGGAGCTGGTCCAGGGCGAGGGCGGCGTGGTGCCCCTGGACCAGGAATTTGTCCAGGCTGTGCGGGCCCTGTGCGACGAAAAGGACCTGGTCCTGATTGTGGACGAAGTCCAGACCGGCGTGGGCCGCACCGGCACCTTCCTGGCCTGTGAGCAGTTCAACCTCCGGCCCGACATCGTCACTCTGGCCAAGGGCCTGGGCGGCGGCCTGCCCATCGGCGCCGTGCTGGTCAGCGAGAAGGTGGCCGCCGGCATGGGTCCCGGCAGCCACGGCTCCACCTTCGGCGGCAACCCGGTGGTCTGCGCCGGCGCCAACGTGGTGCTGGAACGGCTGGACGAGAGCTTCCTGGCCGGTGTGCGGGAGCACGCCGCCCAGCTGCGGGCCGGCCTGGAGCGTCTGCCCCATGTGAAGGGCGTCACCGGCCTGGGCTTGATGCTGGGCATCCAGTTTGAGGATGGCGTCAACGCAGCCGATGTGCTGGCAGCCTGCCGGGAGCGGGGCCTGCTGGTCCTGACCGCCAAGACCCGTCTGCGGCTGCTGCCGCCGCTGGTGGTGACCGCCCACGACATCGAGCGGGCCCTGGTAATTCTGGATGAGGTGCTGTGCGGGTTGGACCCGGTCCAGTCCTGAGCAAGGGAGGACGACATGAAGCATCTGCTGAAAATGAACGACCTGACCCGGGAGGAGCTGTACCACATTCTGGACGTGGCCGACGAGCTGAAGGCCGCCCAGAAGGCCAGCGGTACGCCTCACCTGCTGGAGGGCAAGAGCGTGGCTTTGATGTTCTCCAAGACCTCCACCCGGACCCGCACCAGCTTTGAGGTGGGCGTCTACCAGCTGGGCGGTCTGGGCAGCTATATGAATGCCGCCACCGAGCTGCAGGCCGCCCGGGGCGAGCCCCTGCGGGATACCGCCCGGGTGCTGGGCCGCTATTACGACTGCATCGTCTGGCGGACCTACCGCCAGCGGGACCTGGAAGAGCTGGCGGAATACGCCGGTGTCCCGGTCATCAACGGCCTGACCGACTACGCCCATCCCTGCCAGGTGCTGGCCGACCTGATGACCATTCGGGAGCGGCGGGGTGACCTGGCGGGCCAGAAGCTCTGCTTTGTGGGCGACGGCAACAACATGGCCAACAGCCTGATTGTGGGCGGCCTGCTGGCCGGAATGCAGGTCACCTGCGTCTGTCCCCCGGCCTACCGCCCGGCGGCGGATGTGCTGATGTTCGCCCATAAGTACGGCTCGGCCTTTACCCTGCTCCATGACCCCCGGGAGGGCGTCCGGGACGCCGACGTGGTGGTCACCGCCGTCTGGAACAACACCGTCGGCGAGGAGGAAACCGAGCGCCGGATGCGGGACTTCCAGGGCTATCAGCTGACCAATCAGCTGCTGCAGGGAGCCAAACCCGACGCCATGGTCCTTCACTGCCTGCCCGCCCACCGGGGCGAGGAAATCTCCAACGCGGTCTTTGAGGACCACGCCGACGAGATCTTCACCGAGGCGGAAAACCGCCTCCACGTCCAGAAGGCTGTGCTGTCCATTCTGCTGGCCGGCAAGTAAGAAAATTTGCGCAAAACCCGCCGGGAAGGTTGACGTTCCGGCGGGTTTTTGTTATAATAATAGGGCTGCAGCGGATATCCGCCGCAGCCTGAATAGGGAGACGTATCGAAGTGGTCGTAACGAGCTTGACTCGAAATCAAGTTGTCCGCAAGGGCACGTGGGTTCGAATCCCACCGTCTCCGCCAGAAAAAGAAGGGCATGGCAAATGCCCTTCTTTTTTGTTTGTGCCATAAAAAGAGCGGCGGGAGGTTTGGCCTCCCGCCGCTTTGTGCTTGGATGGAAAGATGGTGCCAGGGGTTTCAGTGCCTGCGGGCCGGCCGGCGCGGAATCAGCAGATTGCACAGCAGAACGCCCACCGCCGCGCCCAGGGCGTTGCTGATGATGTCGTCCAGGTCGCAGGTGCCCAGCTTGGCAGTCAGCTGGACGGTCTCAATGGCGACCGACAGCACCAGGCCCAGCAGAAAGCCGATCTCCACCCGGCGCATCCGGCGGGGGCCCAGGAGGGCCAGCAGGATGCCGGTGGGCAGAAACAGCAGCATATTGAGGATGGAGTGGTTCAGGATGGAGAAGTTGCCGGTGCTGACCGCCAGGATCAGATTTTGAAAGGGGACCATCCGGACTTCACGGCTGTACATGTCGCTGAGGCGGGAACCCAGTGTGATATAGAGGACCATCGCCAGATTGGCGAAAAGAAACAGCAGAGGCTGGCGGCTGATCTCGGCCCGGTCCCGCCAGAGCAGCCGCACCAGATACGCCGCCAGGCCCAGGACGTAACAGACCAGGATCCAGTACAGAACCATCACATCGTCGCCGAAATACTGGTACAGCAGGCCGGAAAAAACCATTGCGCACAGGTACAGAAAGAGGAAGGCGGCCGTCAGGGCCGGCAGCATCCGGCGGCTGGACAGATTGTGCCACACGGCGGCAAAGGTGGCCAGATACCCGAGCAAATAGAGGATGGCCCAGAGGAAAAACAGGTTGAAGTCAAATGCCATAGAAAACTCCTGGTCTGAGATGGATGAATCACCAAGCAGGCCTGCCCCGTGAAGACAAGAGGCAGGCCTGTGACGGTAAAGGATGGGATATCCCGGCCGGCGTCAGTGCCGGCTGGAGGATTTGCCGGAGGAGCTGCCCCGGCCGCGGCGGGAGGCAGAACCTTCGCTCTCGTAATTGTAGTTGTTGTTCAGTTTGTCGCCCAGGGTCTTGACCCGGTTGACGATGCAGCCCAGCGGGTTGATGCCGGACTTATCCAGCCGCTCCAGAGAATCCCGGATGGTATTCATATTGGAATAGTCGAACCGGATGACAAACAGGGCCGACTTGGCGATGCGGTTGAGGCTCAGGGTCTCGGCCACACGGCCCACCGGCGCGGAGTCCATCAGGACGTAGTCGTAGTTCTGGGACAGGTCCTTGATGAGGGTCAGCAGCGCATCGCTCAGGGGGATTTCCTTGGGCTCCAGAATGGAGGGCAGCAGGTCCAGATAGCCGGTCAGGTGGGTGATGACGTCCTCCGGCGAAGCGTCTCCGCGGTAGAGGGCGTTCAGGCTGTGGGCATAGTCCACTTTGTCCAGGAACAGCCCGCCCAGGCTGGGATTGCGGACATCCAGGTCGATCAGCAGCACCTTGTGTTCCAGGTCGGACAGCTGAACCGCCAGGTTGGCGGCGACATGGGTCTTGCCCTCATCCTGCTCGGCAGAGGTGATGTAAATGCACTGGTGCTCCCCCACGCCCAGACGGTTGTGCAGGATATGGGCCGCCGAGACAAAGCTCTCCCGGACTTCGGCCCCTATGGGGTCGTCGTCCTCCACCAGCAGGGACTTTTTGCGGCGGAAATACTCCACGTTTTCGGGGATTTCGCCCAGAACCTCCAGCCCCAGCGTGTTTTCGATGTCCTTGGTGTTGACGACGGTGGGCAGGAGCAGGAACTTCAAGAAGCTGAAGCCGATGCCGACGGCCAGACCCAGCAAAGACATGTACAGCCACATGGAGGCGTTGACGTTGCCGCCGATGCGGTAGGTGGCCTTGGGCTCGTTGATGACCGACACGCTGCCGATTTTGAGGGTTTCGATAAGGATTTCGGGGGCCACCTCGTTGATGGCGTTGAGGATCTCCACCCCCTCCTCAGCGCTGCGCCAGGTGAGGTCCATCTCGATGATCTGGGTCTCTTTGTACCGGGTGAGGTACAGGTTCTTGTAGATATCGGTTTCCACAATGCCCACCAGCTTGATGTTCTGAATGGCGGCCTTGAGGGTGCGGTCGCTCTTGAGAACATAGATCACCGCATCCACCATGTCCTCGGCCAACTGGATGTCGGAGGAGTCGGGGTTGCTGGTGTTGGTGGTGAAGTTGCCGCCCGCGTCCTGGGTGGTGACGGCGATGGAGGAGGTAATGCTGTAGCCTTTGGCCATTTCGCCCCGCATATAGGAGGCAATGGACAGCACCACGCCGATGGCCAGACCGGCAATGGTGGTGGCCGCAATCAGCCCGCGATTTTTGATCAGAGCGTGCAGAAAATCGCTCAGCCGTATGGTGATATATTCATCGTTCATGGCATCTCCCCCTTTTTATTTTGAATCCCGCTTCCACCAGGAGCGGCGCGGCTTGGCATGGCTGCCGCCTTTGGGACGGCGGGTTTCGGTCCGGGCTGCGGGTGTGGATTCGGGCGCAGCCACCGGCCCGGCGGCTGCGGTTTCGGACGCCGTTTCCGTTTGGACCGGTGCGGCCTCGGGAGCCGGCTCCGTCTGGGCAGACTCGGCTTCAGGAGCCGTTTCTGCCGGGGCAGGCTCGGCGGCAGGCTCGGTCGCCGGCTCAGAGGACCCGTCCTCGGGCGCGGTGTCCGGCTCAGCCGGTGGGGCCTCGGGTGCGGTTTCCGTCCCGGCGGGCGCTGTCTCTGCCTGGACCGATGCGGTCACGAGCTGGCTTTCCGGCTGGGCAGGTTCATCCTCCGGCTTGTCGGCCGATTCGGGCACAGGTGCAGCCGTTGTCTCAGCCGATGCTGCTTCGGGTGCGGCCTCCGGCTCAGCGGACGGGCTTTCCGGTTCTGCATCGGGAGTGGCGTCGGGCTGAGGTTCGCTGCCGCTGGCCTCCGGGGCGGTTTCGGCGGCCGCCTGGGCGGCGCCGGCCCGGGATACTGCGGCGATCAGCTCCACCGAGGGCGGCGGCAGGTCGCTGGGACCCCGGCGCTGTCTCCGGCGGATCAGGAAGGCGGCCAGGCCCAGAACCAGGGCCGCCACCAGGCCCAGAATGCCCACGCCCACCGTAGTCCAGACCGGAACGTTGATGATCTGGATTTCGGCGGTGTCCTGAATTTCAATGGCCTGGCGCTTTTCGGTCTTGCCGTTCAGCACCAGATAATAGATGCCGGGCTCCAGGCCCTCCAGGCTGCGGGCCAGGGCGGTGGAATCCCACACGCCCACCAGCTGATCCTGGGAGTCATAAAGGGCCACATTGAAGTCCGAAACATGGCTGCGCAGCACCCGGTCCACCACGCTGATCTCGGCCCGGATGAGCCGGTTGGTGATGACATAGCTCTTCTGCGCTTCTTCCTCCACCCGTCCGTCGGCCGATACGCTGAACACAAAGTCGGCGTCGCTGAAACGGTAGTTGTCTGCGCTTTCCAGCTGGCGCAGGCGGTAGGTGGTGTTCTTTTCCAGATCGGTCAGAATCAGCTGGCCGTTTTCGTCGGTGGAAACCATGGTGGTGCCCACGCCGCCCTGGGTCAGGCGGAAGGTGATGTCGCCCAGCCCTTCGCTGGGATACAGTTCATCCGACACCTGGACGGTGACGGTGGTCTTTTCGCAGGTGATCTTGTGGATGGGGGCCAGAAGGCCGTCCTCCTTTTTCTCCACCGTGAAATTCCGCTCTTCCAGGTCGGAGGCGTAGTACCGGGGCGCGCTGGTCTGGACCAGGGTGTATTCGCCCAGATACAGCTCGATGCTCTCGCCGTAGCCGTTTTCGTTGCACTCAATCCGGTCCACCGTCTGGCCGGCGCTGTAGCGCAGGGTGCCGTCCTTGGTGATGATGTCCTCGGCGGCGATGACGTCATAGACGCCGCCGTCCACCGGCTGGTTGGTGTCGGCGTCGGTCATCTGGATGCGGATGACGTTTTTGGAGGGCATCAGGGGGACCACCACCACAAGAGGTTCGTCCCAGTCCCGGTCCTCATTGGCCCAGAACTCGATGTTGCCGGCCGAATCATAGCCCTCCGGCTCGGTCAGCTCGTGGAAATAATAGTGGCCCTGCAGGATTTTTTCAGGCAGGTAGAACACACCCTCGGTGGTGGTCTCGTACTTGCGGTACTCGATCCGGCGGGGGTAATAGGTGTTGAGGAACTGCATGGCGCCGTCGGTGGTGTACAGCTCGAACTGGATGCCGGCCTCCTTGATGGTGGCATCGGTCTCAGCGTCGGTGACCATGACATAGACGGCGGTCTTTCCGTATCCGCTGGCCAGGCCTGCGCCGCCGCCGGCCACCGGGAACTCGTAGTCGTCCTCGCCGTCTCCCTGGTCGCCGCCGCCACCGCCGCCCCAGCCGCCGCCGTCATCGTCGTCCGGCTCATCGTAGCCGCCCTCCTCGTCACCGCCCCAGCCGCCGTCTTCGTAGCTGGCGGCCTGGCTGGAGGAAGAACCGGGGTACAGGTCGATGTAGTCCTCCTCGGGAATCTGGATGATGTACAGCAGCAACAGCATAATCACCAGCAGAAGGATGAGCAGCAGCGCCGACATCATATCTGCGGTGGATTGCCAGTAATTGAGCGGCTCGCCGCTGTTTTTTGACTTGTTATGTCTCTTCATCGCTTGATCAGCTCTTCAAATTCCTGCAGCGACATGGGCTTATACAGATAGTAGCCCTGGCCCGAAGTGCATCCGGCCCGGCGCAGGATGGTCATTTGTTCGGAGTTTTCGATGCCGGAGGCAATCACCGGCAGACGGAACTTTTTGGCCTGTTCCAGGGCGGCCTGCAGCTTCTCGGCGCCGCGGTGCTGGTCGTCGGAAAAATACCGCAGATCCAGCTTGAGGGCGTCGGTCTTGGCCTCCTTGAGGGCCAGCATGCCCATGAAATCGTCCTGGCAGCCGTCGATCACCAGGCGGAAACCGGCCTGCTGCAGCACGTCGCCGGTGTCCCGGGCGGCCCCTTCGCACTGGAGGTAGGCGCTCTCGGCGATTTCCAGCTCCAGATACCGGGGCGGGATTTTGTATTTGTGGATCAGGGTCTTAAAGAACTGGATCAGGTCAATGGCCATCAGGTCGGTCTTGGAGATGTTGATGGCCAGGGGGACCGGCCGTATGCCGGAATCGATCCAGTGGCGGATGGTCTTGCAGACCTCCTCCCAGATGTACTGGTCCAGCTTGGTGATGTAGCCGTTGCTCTCCACCACCGAGATGAAGTCGTCCAGAGGCACCAGGCCGAAATCGCCGTGTTTCCACCGCATCAGGGCTTCGCCGCCGATGATGGCCCGGGTGTTCAGGTCGCAGATGGGCTGGACGTAGAAGATGAACTCCCCGTTTTTCATGCCCTCCTGGATTTCGGGCATCAGGCGCTGTTCGTTGCCCGGGTTCAGGACGGCGGCCGCAGGCGCTGCCGCCGGCATGTAGCCGTGATTCTTGGGCAGCCGCTCCAGCCGCTCCAGAATCTGCTGCATTTCCTTGTTGCGGCGCAGCCGGGTCTGTTCGGCCGCGCTGGGCATGATGTACATATGGAAGCTCTCGGTGAACAGGCCCAGCTCCCGCACCAGCAGGTTCCACAGCAGCTTGTGGCAGAGGTTGAACAAAATCGAGAAGATAACGCCCACGATGGAGGTGTAGAAAGCCACGTCAATACCCTGCAGCACCGTCTCGATGCTGTTGATGGTGGCGTCCACCGAGCTGAAGCTGATGCTGCTGATGCCCACAATCAGGCCCAGGAAGGTGCCCAGCAGGCCCAGGGCCGTCATGGTGCCGGGGATCTGGTTCACCACGTTCTGCCAGCTGCGCAGGGCCAGGGCTTCCTCGTTGATGACGTCCTCAATGTCGCTGGGGACCTGATCTTCCTTCTGCTGCTCGTTGATTTTGCTGCGGTAGAGGGCGAACAGGCCGTCCAGGGTCTTCTGGTGGAAGAAATATTCCAGCTGCTGCAGCGCCACCCAGGGGGTGTCGGTGCTGATCTCGGACAAATGGACGATGTTGCCCCGTGCGGTCCGCAGTCCGTCGGCATAGAGCATCAAAGGCACCATGCCGGCGCTGAACCCCAGCAGCAGAATCAGACACATGAGACTGATGATCAGCAGGGACAGAATGTCGGGCGTGAAAGCGACGGCCAGCGCACCGGCAATGACCAAAAGCACGCCGACTAGGGCGATCAGTTTTTTCATTCGGGAGCGGCTCCTTCCTGCAAAAATACATGGAATAAAGGATAAACAGCCCGGATGGGGTCCAGGGCTGCAGAGTGCAAAAAACAGGGGCGATGATCTGGTTAAAATATACAAAAAATGCCGGAGGACAAAGAATTTAACGCTTTTATTATATCATTTTTACCTGAGTGTGTAAAGTTTCGTCACCGGCATTTTTATGCTTGACAGTCCTGAGGTTTTATGCTATTTATTAGGTACAAAAAGGGATGAAGCAGTGTAAAAAATGATGCGTTTTTCGTCAAATTTGCGGACAGACGGCGCAGGGATCTTCCGGCGCGGAACCGATCTCTGGTTATGCATGGATTTGCAGGGAGAAAACGGGTGTTTTTTCGCCTTTTAAAGCGGGACCCGCAGCCCGGCGGAAAAGGGCCGGCATGGCGTAGGAAACGAGGAAGCACAGGAGGCAGTCAACAGGTTTGACCGCCTCTTTTTTACACAGGCGGGGCGAGGAGGAACCAGGGTGAGCAAGAGAAAACACGGCAAATATTCAACCCGCCAGCAGCTGCAATGGGTATGGCAGCGGGCCGGGCGGTATAAATACGGCGTTTTCCTGACGGCGGTGCTGCGGATGTGGAGCGCGGCCAATGTGGTGGTGGTTCCGCTGGTATTCCGGGTTCTGGTGGACGCCGCCGTGGCCGGCCGGAAGCGGGAGTTCATGATCGGATTTGTCCTGTATGCCGGACTGTTCGGCCTCCAGACCGCCATCTGGGGCGTGCTGTTCCATCTGAACCAGCGGGTCAGCTTCCAGATGGAGGCCAGCATCAAGGGCCGGCTGTACGAGGGATTGCTCCGCACCGAGTATTCCTCTCTGAAAGAATATGCCATTGGCGAGCTGAACAGCCATTTGAACAGCGACGTCAAGCTGATTGTGTCGGGCCTGCTGACCATTGTGCCGGGCCTTCTGTCCATTGTGGTCCGGGCCGGCGGCGCTGCGCTGGTTCTCTATTGGTGGGAGCCCGCCTTTCTGGGGGTGTACGCCCTGGTGCTGGCCGGGGTGGGGGTGGCCATGGCGGTGCTTCGCCGCCCCATGAAAACCATGCAGCGGGCGGTGCGGCGGGAGTCGGACGGGGTGCAGGCGGTGCAGCAGGACACCCTCAGCAACACCCTGATGGTCCAGACCTTTCTGGCCTACGACAGCGCCACCACCGCATGGAAAGACCGGCTGGACAGCCTGCGCCAGGCGGTCTACCGGCAAAACCGCTTTTCCAATGTGCTCCACACCGGGTACGGGGTGCTGAGCGACCTGGGGTATCTGGGCTGTCTGCTGTGGTTTGGCGCGGGGGTGCTGGATGGACGGGTGTCCTACGGCACCCTGTCGGCGGCGCTGCAGCTGGTGAGCCAGGTGCAGAACCCCTTTGGCGATATGACACAGCAGCTGTCCTCCTGGTTTTCCTTCCAGACCTCGGCCGAACGGCTGATGGATCTGGACGACCTGCCCAAAGAATCCCTGCGCCCCGACGCTCCCCCGCCGGATATGCAGACCATCGAGATCCGGGGTCTGTCCTTTGGCTACGACGGGGACCCCACCCTTGACGATGTGTCGCTGGATATTCATCAGGGGGACTGCATCGGCTTTGTGGGGGTGTCGGGGGCCGGCAAGAGCACCCTGCTGAAAATCCTCCTCTCCCTCTATTCGGTCCAGGCCGGTCAGGTGACGGTGCGGGACAAGGAGGGCGGCGCGGTGCCCCTCTCCCCTGCCACCCGCCAGCTGTTCGCCTATGTGCCCCAGGGCCACAGCGTCATTGCGGGAACCATCGAGCAGGTGGTGTCCTTCCGCTATGACCAGACGGTCTTTTCCCCGGAGGAAAAGGCGCGCATCCAGGCGGCCTGCCGGACCGCCTGCGTGGATGATTTTGTGGACACCCTGTCCAACGGGTACGAAACCCTCGTTGGAGAGGGCGGCGCCGGCGTGTCGGAAGGCCAGCTCCAGCGGCTGGCCATTGCCCGGGCCATCTACTATGGCGCGCCGGTGCTGCTGCTGGATGAGGCCACCAGCGCCCTGGACGAGGCCACCGAGCGCCGGGTGCTGGAAAACATCCGGGCCCTGAAGGACCGCACCGTCCTCACCATCACCCACAACACCCAGGCCCTGTCCATCTGCAACCGCATTGTGCGGGTCAAGGACGGGAAACTGTACGAAGAATGCCCGGCGGCCCTGTGACCCCGGCAAAAAAGCGGAAAAACGCCCCTTCCCAGCGAAGGACCGGTTGGGAGGGGCGTTTTGGGGTTGGGGGATTAGAGTCCGGCTTCCAGCTGGGCTTTCAGATCCAGGATGCGGGCGTGAATCCGGGCGATGACCTCCCGGAACACCTCGTCGCTCTGGCCGGTGGGGTCCTCGAGGCCCCAGTCTTCCCGGCGGCGGCAGGGCAGCGCCGGACACTGGACGTTGCAGCCCATGGTGATGACCACATCCACCGGGGGCAGCTCGGACAGCAGCTTGCTGCGCTGGGTCTGCTCCATGTCGATGCCGTAGATCTCTTTCATCAGCCGGACGGCGTCGGGATTGATCCGGGGCTTGGTCTCGGTGCCCGCCGAATAGCTGTCGAACACGTCGGCGGCCAGATGGCGGCCCAGGGCCTCGGCAATCTGGCTGCGGCAGGAATTGTGGACGCAGACAAAGGCGACTTTGGGCTTGGTCTCCATGGCGATCACCCTCTGGCTTTCTGGATCAGGGCCTTGATCTGGTCCCGGCTGGGAACCTGGCCGTAGGACGCCACCTTCCCGTCCACCACCAGGGCCGGGGTGGACAGAACGCCATAGGCGGCGATCTGGGCGAAATCGGTGACGTGGCCCACCGGCTCGTCCATGCCCAGGTCGGCCAGAGCGGCCCGGGTGGTATCCTCCAGGGCGTGGCACCGGGCGCAGCCCGAGCCCAGCACCAGAATGCGGGCGTTGGTGTCGGCCTGAGGGGCCGGGCAGCTGCAGGAACAGCCGCAGGCGGATGCTTCTTTCTTTTTGTCAAACAGTCCCATACAAGTTTACCTCCTGTGTCAGATGAAAAGAATGGACAGTGCGTTGAAAAGGTAGCCGGCCGTTACAATGCCGGCGGCGCAGACTCCTACAAACAGGGCCAGCAGCCGGGGCTTGACGACCTTGCGCAGCAGAACCAGAGAGGGCAGAGACAGGGTGGTGACCGCCATCATAAAGGAGAGGACGGTGCCCAGCTGAGCGCCCCTGGCCAAGAGTGCCTCGGCCACCGGGATGGTGCCGAAAATATCGGCGTACATGGGGATGCCGGCGGCGGTGGCCAGCAGAACCCCCAGAGGACTGCTGCTGCCCAGCAGGGCCTCCACCCAGCCCTCCGGAATCCAGTTGTGAATCCAGGCGCCGATTCCCACGCCCACCAGAATGTAGGGGAAAACCTTTTTCCAGGTGGAGACCATCTGGCCCCGGGCATAGAGCAGGCGGTCCCGCTGGGTCAGGCTGGGGGCGTCCATCAGGGCGCCCGGCGCCGCCCGGACAAAGGGCTCGATGTCGTCCTCCATGTGGAGATGCTCAATGGCGGTGCCGCCGGCCACCGCAATGGCCAGGCCCAGCAGCACATACAATACCGCTACCCTGGCCCCGAACATGCTCATCAAAAGCAGCAGGCTGGCCAGGTCCACCATGGGGGAAGAAATCAGAAAGGAAAAGGTGACCCCTAGAGGCAGCCCGGCGCTGGTGAAGCCGATGAACAGCGGGATGGAGGAGCAGGAGCAGAAGGGGGTCACGGTGCCCAGCAGGGCGGCGATGAGGTTGGCGCCGATGCCGTGGAACCGGCCCAGAATCTTCCGGCTGCGCTCGGGCGGGAAATAGCTCTGGATGTAGGAGATGCAGAAGATCAGCACACAGAGCAGAATGGTGATTTTCAGCACATCGTAGAGGAAAAACTGGACGCTGGCCCCGAGACGGCTGGACAGGTCCAGCCCCAGAGCCTCCAGGCCCCGGCCGATGGCGGCGTTGAGCCATTTCATGCCCAACACCTGGTCCTGTAAAAATGTCCCGATACCCATAAGAATACCTCGCTTTGCGGATAATTCATCAAAATATTTTGATGTGTAGCCCCGAAACAAGCGCCATTCCATCGAATGGCGCAGGTGCGGACAAGATGCAGAGGGCTGAGTACGCCCGGCGGCTCACTCCCTGCCCCGGCGGCAGGCGCAGCCGGAGCTTGGGGCTTCGGCGTCGGGGGTGGTGAGCTGGCGCAGCAGGTCCAGAGCGGCCTCCCGCCCTTCCCGGCTCAGCCGGTAGTGGGTCCACTTGCCCTCCTGACGGCTCTCCACCAGGCCGGAATCACAGAGAATCTTCATGTGATAGGACAGGCCGGACTGGGTCAGGTCCAGGGGCTGCTGCAGGACGCAGGCGCACTTTTCCCCGGTGCGCAGCTGTTCCAGAATGGCCAGCCGCTTGGGGTCGCACAGGGCCTTGAACACCCGGGCCTGCTGCTGATACAGTGTTTCCATAGCCGTATTCCATCCTCACAACATATCAAAAAGTTTTGATGGATGCAGTATAGCCCAAAACCGGCGGCCTGTCAACAGGGAAAAGAAAATTTTCCTGCGGGCCCGGTCCGGGGACCGGATTTTGGGGACGTTCATAGGGATTTCATGAAGGGTTTACATTTTTCTCTCTTTCCATGAGAACGAAAGTATGGTAAAATGTCGATAGGATGCCCGCGTCCTTTTTTCCTGGCCGGATGGGAGATGGAAAAGCCTGTGTGGTTTTCCCGGCGGGAGACGCGGGCTTTGGTATCTGTGCCCCGGGGCGTCTGGGACGTTGAACGCCGGGGCCTGCGATGAAGGAGTAGGAGAAGCACTATGGTTCGTATTACTATGGAAGACGGCGGTGTCATCGACATCGAGCTGGACAAGAAGGCCGCCCCCATCACCTGCGAGAACTTTGAGAAGCTGGTGAAGTCCGGGTTTTATGACGGCCTGACCTTCCACCGGGTGATCCCCGGCTTTATGATTCAGGGCGGCTGCCCCCTGGGCAACGGCACCGGCGGCCCGGGCTGGAAGATCAAGGGCGAGTTCCTGGCCAACGGCGTGGCCAACCCCATCCGCCACACCCGCGGCGTGGTCAGCATGGCCCGTGCCGCTGACCCCAACAGCGCCGGCAGCCAGTTCTTCATCATGCACCAGGATGCACCCCACCTGGACGGCCAGTACGCAGCCTTTGGCCACGTCACCGCCGGCATGGATGTGGTGGACCGGATTGCTTCGGTCCGCACCGACTGGAACGATAAGCCCGCCACCCCCGTTCGGATGAAGAGCGTGGTCATCATCGGGGAGTAACCTTCCCTGCGGGCCGGAAAACCGGAACAGAAAAAACACAGCGCCCCCGTTCAGGCCCAGCGGCCCGGACGGGGGCGTTTTTGTCTGGATTTCCCGGCGGAGGCCGGACGATGAAAGAAGCGCAGGCCGTTTCACAAAGAAACACCCCCGGGTTTCCGGGGGTGAAAAGCAATTAAAGGCCTATATACAAAGCGTTATATTACAATCTGTTATAGAGGCCGGAGCTCCAGGCCTTCCTTTTCGGCCAGCTTGCGGCCCATCAGGACGCCCATGACGCTGGCCATCATCAGGCCGCGGGTCCAGCCCGAGCTGTCGCCCAGGCAGTGGAGGCCCTGAATGTTGGTGTCCAGGTTCTTGTCCATCTTGACCTTGTTGGAGTAGAACTTCAGCTCAGGGCTGTACAGCAGGGTCTCGTAGGCGGCGAAGCCGGGCACCACCATGTCCAGCATCTTGATGAACTCAATGATGTTGGTCATGGCCCGGTAGGGCATGGCGGCGGTGATGTCGCCGGCCACCGCGTCGGGCAGAGTGGGCCGGACGTTGCTGCGGGCCAGTTCCTCGGGCCAGGTGCGCTTGCCGTCCAGAATGTCGCCGTAGCGCTGGACCAGAATGTGGCCGGCGCCCAGCATGTTGGTCAGCTCGCCCACCTTCTGGGCGTAGGAAATGGGCTGGTTGAAGGGCTCGGTGAAGTTGTGGGACACCAGAATGGCCAGGTTGGTGTTCTCGCTCTTCTTCTCCTTGTAGCTGTGGCCGTTGACCACTGCCAGGTCGTTGTCGTAGTTCTCCTGGGCCACAAAGCCGCCCGGGTTCTGGCAGAAGGTGCGGACCTTGTTCTTCCAGGGGCGGGGGTAGCCGATCAGCTTGGACTCGTACAGCACCCGGTTGACCTTTTCCATCACCTCGTTGCGGCACTCCACACGGACGCCGATGTCCACGGTGCCGGGCTTGTGGGCGATGTGGTGCTCCGCACAGAGCTTTTCCAGCCAGTCGGCGCCCCGGCGGCCGGTGCCGATGACCACCGTGTCGGCGTAGATGGGGCGGGATTCGCCGTTCTTTTCCCGCACCAGGACGCCGCGGCAGACGTCCCCGTCCAGCAGGATGTTCTCACACTCGGTGGAGAACAGCATCTCCACGCCGCCGGCCTGCAGGTGTTTTTCCACCGCCAGGTACAGCTGATGGGCCTTTTCGGTGCCCAGATGGCGGATGGGGCAGTCCACCAGCTTGAGGCCGGCCTTGATGGCGTTTTTGCGGATTTCGCGGATGTCCTCGCCGGTGTAGATGCCCTCCACATGGGGGTCTGCGCCGAAGTCCAGATAAATCTTGTCGGTGTAGTCGATGAGCTGCTGGGCGAAGTTTTCGCCGATGAGGGAGGGCAGGTCGCCGCCCACCTCATAGGACAGGCTCAGTTTGCCGTCCGAGAAGGCGCCGGCGCCCGAAAAGCCGGTGGTGATGGCGCAGGTGGGCCGGCAGTTGACGCAGTAGCCCAGCTCGGCCTTGGGGCAGCGGCGCTGCTCCACCGATTTGCCCTTCTCTACCAGAAGGATCTTCTTTTTGCTGCCGTGGCGCAGCAGCTCGACTGCGGTGAAGATGCCGGCAGGGCCTGCGCCCACAATAATCAGGTCGTATTTTTCCATGGTCGTGTTTCCCTTTCTATGCTACTGCCGCGTCTGCGGCAGAAAAACGGGGTTATTCCTGGTTCACTTCGGCGCTCTCGTCCACCGTGTCCAGCTCTCGGGCGGTGGATATGGTGTCGGTGGAGGCATAGTCGCCCCCCACCACCCCGTCGCCGTTCAGGTCCATGCCGGTGACCGATTCCAGCATGGACTGGGTCTCAGGATGAAGCTTGTTGAACCGGCGGATGGCCAGGGCCGTATAGATGGCGCCGCCCAGGTTGAAGGCGCCCTCGATGAGGAGGATGATGCCGATGCCCATGACCAGGGTTTCCATGGCGCCGAAGGGGTCAAAGATCATGATGCCGCCCAGCACCACGCTGAGCAGGGCCAGCAGGATGAACCATTTCCAGCTGGGATAGCCGCAGCGGCGCAGTTCCAGGGCGTTCTGGATCCGGCCCAGGCTGTCGAACAAAACGAACAGGCCGAACACCACCGGCAGAATCCGCACCACAATGTCGCTGCGCAGGATCAGAAAACCGCCCAGGCCCAGGCAGACCAGGCCCGAAATCAGGGTGAACTGGCTCTGAAAGACCTTGTGTTCCGCGGTGAAATACCGGATCAGCTGGACGGCGGCGCAGGCCAGCACCACGCCTCCCAGGGCGTAGCAGACGATGTTCAGGGCCAGGCCGGGCACGGCCAGCAGAAAGATGCCCAGAGCCAGATACAGCAGGCTCATCAGGATCAGGTTCCATTTGAGATTTTTCATAGTCGGATGCCTCCTTTGGGGCGGGTCCCTTTTTCAGTATTCCACGCGGGAACGTCTTTTGCACACCGCGTCTGTACACAAAAGATGGGCAGAATGCACCCGCACCCTGCCCATTGTGCAGACAGCTTTCCGGCGTCAGCCCAGCTGCTTTTCCTTGGCTTCCACTGCGGCCAGAATCATCTGGACACAGGCGTCCTTGCCCAGGGCAGCGTTGACGCTCAGGTCATAGTTGTGGACGTCGCCCCAGCGGTTCTGGGTGTAGTAGTTGTAGTAGGCGGCGCGCTGACGGTCGGTCTTGTCGATCTCGTCCCGGATGCCTTTTTCAGTGGTGGCCTTGACGATGGGGTTGGTCTTGGCGTAGACGCGGCGCCATTCCACCGGGGCGTGGACAAAGACGTGGAGCACGTCGGTCCGCTCCCGCAGGACGTAGTCGGCGCACCGGCCCAGAATCACGCAGGGGCCTTCATCGGCCAGCTTCTTGATGATCCGGCTCTGCAGGATGAACACCTGGTCGCTCAGGGGCAGGTCGGTGCCCATGGTGTACAGGCTGTACAACAGGCTGTGGGTGTGGCGCTTTTCGCTGGCCGCGACAGCTTCCTCCGACAGGCCGGAGTCCTTGGCTGCCATGGTGATCAGCTCTTTGTCGTAGAGCTTGATGCCCAGCGCGTCGGCGACGTCCTGTGCGATATAGCGCCCGCCCGTGCAGTACTCACGGCTCAAAGTGATGATCGTTTTTGCCATAATTGTTCCTCCCATCTTGTTGGGGCGGACCCGGAAAGCGTCTTTGCGCCTGCCTCTGGGCCGGACAGTCCGGGCCGGGGGCAGACGGGACAGTCTTTTTTGGATTCACCCTGGAACCGCCGCCCTGCCGCAGCCGCAGAGCCGCATGGGAGCAGCGCTTCCGTTAAACAGTCGGGCGCGGGGCCCGGCTGCTGTGTTTCAACGCTTGGCCGGCCGGTCAGCCGGCGGAGGCGGCCGTGTGGGGCGGCAGAACCATCTCGGCTACCCGCATGGTGCCGGTCTGATCCACCGCATAGATGCAGCAGCGCCCCTCGGCGCCGGCCAGATCGGCGGGGAACCGCACCCCGCCCGCTGCCGTCCGCTCCATCCGGTGAAAGGTCTTGTGGGCGGTGGTGGCGTGGGCCACTCCGTCGTAGATGGTGCAGGCGATCCAGCCGCTGAAGGAATCGGGCAGGAGGTCCCGCCCGCCCTTTTGGGTAAAGAACCACTCCCCGTCGCCGCCGGCTTCCAGCCCGCAGCGGATGCGGCGGGGCCGGGTGGTGGCGATGGTGCGGGGCTTGGGCCGCAGAATGATGGCCCGCCCGGTGAAATAACGCTGAAAATCCGCCACCGACATGGTGCGGGCCACGCTGCCGCTGTCGGCGGTGGGGTCGTTGAGCAGGACAAAGTTGGCCATGACGTCGTCGTCATGCCCGAAGCCCCGCAGGGCCATCCACACCCGCACCGGCTCTTTCTGGCCGGCCAGGCGGGTTTCCATCTCGACGCCTACCGAGCAGCCGTCGTGGATCTGGGCCCGCAGGTCTTTCAGGTCCAGCCAGCCCAGCCAGCTGGGATAGCCGCAGCAGGCCGCGGCCGCCACCGCATAGGCGGCGTTGTGGACGCTGGTGGTGGCCCCGTCCAGCATGGTGTAGGCCACTTCCTCGGGCAGAATATCCTCGCCCCACCGGTTCATCAGGGACGCCATCACCAGGGACAGGTCCATCTCCCGGCCAAAGCTGGGGTCGCGGCCTTCCAGGCTGTATTCCGGCAGGTAGAGCCGGTGGTTGGAGACAGCGCCGTCCTGCCGGTCCCAGGCCAGGGGCCGGACGGCGGCAGCCAGCAGGCGGACCGCCGGGGTCACCTTGCTGTCGTTGGAGGAGAGGTTCACCTGGAGCTGGATGCCCACCGCTCCGCCGGGGGCGGCCACCGTGACGGTGTCCCCCATCAGAAAGACCAGGCCGTCCTCGCTCTGGGTGTGAACGCTGCGCCGGGGATAATCGGGAGCCCATTTGCCGAAGCTCATCCAGCTGGTCCAGTCCCCGTTGGCATACACCCGGCAGCGGACCTCCAGCATGGTGTTGTCGGGGGCCAGCGCGTTCCAGCTGACGTTCAGGTTGCAGAAGGCCGGCATGGCCAGCTCCGGGGAGGTATAGCTGCCGTAGGGCAGATACCGGCCGGCCGAGCTGTCCAGCACCAGACAGCCGTTTTCCAGGGCCACGTTGTCCAGCGCGCCCCGGGAAAAGGTCTCGGTCCCCTGCAGAATCAGGTTGTTTTTCTGTTCCATCCTGCGCCCTGCCTCTCTGCGGCGCTCATTCGCCGCTGCCGCTGCCGTCGGACGAAGGGTCCTCGTCCTCTGCATAGTCGGCGGCGAGGGCGGCGGACAGCTCGGCGTCCTTCTTGGCGCGGATCTGCTCCTCCACGTGGAACACCCGCTCCAGATCGCCGCTGACAATCTGGCAGCAGATCTCACAGGTGAACCAGAAGCCAAAGACGATCATCAGCAGCAGGCCCAGAGGCATGCACAGGATCACCAGGCCCCAGAACAAAATCTGGACGATGGATGCCGCCAGAGCATGGGGCAGGAAGGCCAGCATGCAGCGGATGCTGTTGGCCAGGGTCTGGTGGAAAGGCTGGTCCAGCAGGACCACCTGGGGCCACATATAGGCGAACAGCATGTGAAAGACCACCAGGTTCAAAACCGCGGCCACCCACATGCCGGTGCCCACATTGACCCCCTGGGCCAGCATGCTGAAGCAGAAATAGACGATGAAAATCTGCAGGGTAACCACCGCGCAGTAGAGGATGCCGGGCAGGATGCTGGCCTTGAAGTTCTGGCGGAACGCCCGGCGGTAGGTGGTCCACCAGTAGCCCGGCTCATCCCGCAGAGCCCGCAGGACGGTGTCGTACATGCCCGCCAGCACCGGGCCGGCCAGCACGCCGCCCACCACGGCGCTCACCACCATCACCGGCAGGCTGTTCATCAGAAAGCCGATGTACACCAGGCAGATCACCGGGATAAAGCCCAGGCAGGTCAGCAGGTTGGCCAGGAACATGCCGTTCATGTCCCGTCCCACCAGCTCGAAGAAACGGCCCAGACCGGTCTTGCGGGGCGTGTCCTTGTCTACGCCGCGGCCGTCCTTGAAGTCATTTGCGCTCGGAAAAAGTCCCATTTGTCTGTTCCCTCTCTCGGGTCTCTGTGCAAAACGCCCAGTCCCCGAAACATATTTCCTTTATACATCTTACATAATACCCGTATTTGGTGGATTTTGCAAGACCTTGGACCCCGCGCTTTTGTAAAAAAAGTGTTTCGATCTCCCATTTTGCCCCAATCTGTGTTACAATACAAATGAAATCATCAAAAATACAACAAACCAACTGGGAGGGGACCTCGTTGCAGATTCTTTATATTCTGCGAACCATCGCAATGTATGTGTACATGTTTGGCTATATGCTGCTGTTTTACGGCACCCTGCGCCGGGCCGAAAAGGCTGCCGCCGCCGGCGACCGCGAGACGGTGCGCCAGATTGTCAACTACCACATTCCCCGCTGGTGCCGGGGGCTTTTGCGGGTGGCCGGCGTCAAGATGACGGTGGAGGGGGTGGAGAACATCCCCGCCTCGGGCCCGGTGGTCTTTGTGGGCAACCACCGCAGCTATTTTGATATCCCCATCATGCTGGTGGCGCTGGACCATCCCCATGGCATCCTGGCCAAGGAGGAGCTGGCCAACATTCCCCTGCTGAGCCGCTGGATGAACCTGCTGGGCTGCGTCTATGTCAAGCGGGAGGACGTCCGGGGTTCGCTGCAGGCCCTGAAAGACGCCTCCGACGTGGTCAAAAACGGCGAGAGCTTCACCATTTTCCCCGAGGGCACCCGGTATAAAGGGGTGGAAGGCGGCGCAGGCGAGTTCAAGGCCGGCGCCTTCCGCATCGCCATCAAGACCGGCGCCCCGGTGGTGCCGGTGGCCATCAGCGGGGCCCGGGCCCTGTATGAGGACCACGGCTGCATCGTCCGCCCGGGCAGCGTCCGCGTCACCATTCTGCCGGCCATCCGCACCGCCGGCATGAAGAAGGAAGAACAGACCCAGCTGCCCCAGGCGGTGCGCCAGAACATTCTGGCGGCCATGAGCCGGCTGGAACAGACCATTTTGTGACGGCGCCGCGCCGCGAGGGAGAGAAACACCTATGGCAAGCTACCGCTATGAACGCGACATCAAAGAGGAGGATATCCGCCCCCTGAAGGAGCGCCAGTACACCCGCAGGGAGCGGTGGAACAACTGGTGGGACTACAACCTGAAATGGGTGATTCTGGGCGCCATCGTGGTGGGGTTTGTGGGGTACTGCTTCATCGGACAGTACTTCTTCACCGTCCACCCCGACTACAACGTGGCGGTGGTGGCCCCCTACTACCTGCCCGAGGTCACGGTGGAGGCCCTGCAGCGGGAGCTGGCGGCCTTTGGCGAGGACCTGAACGAGGACGGCGAAGTGGTGGTGACGGTGAACGTCTACACCCTGGACTACAGCGAGAACGACGACGCCTATATGACCATGGCGGGCACCACCCGCCTGGCCGCCGACGTGCAGGGGTCTCTCAGCTCCATTTATATCCTGTACGACCCGGCCAATTTTGAGGAGTCCACCGGCGCCCTGCGCTACCTGGACGGCAGCCTGCCCCAGGGAGATTCAGACGATGACTGGTGGAATATGGTCTATCGCTGGACCGACTGCCCGGTTCTCACCGGCCTGGACCTGGGCAGCTACGGCCCCGACGCCACCCAGTCCAACACCGGCGACAGCCAGGAATATATGAGCTCCTTCTATGTGGGCTTCCGTGGCGCGTGGAACAGCGCCTCGGCGGAGAGCATCGCTCCCGGGGAACCCATGTGGGAGCAGCTGACCGCCGGAGCCGTCTCGACGGCGGCGGAGGAGCCGTGAAAGGGGCCCGGCTGCGGGTGGTGCGCCGGTGGAAAAAGCCGGCGGCGCGGCCCGGGACGGCCGCCTGTCCCCCGCCCCGCCCCGCCGACCTGGACAACCCCTACAGCCCCTGCTATACCCGGGCCCGCTCCTTTGCGGAGCTGATGCCCCGGCACAAACCCAAAAGGTGACTAAATGTCCTGTGCGCAGACTGCGCACAGGACATTTTTTCTTGTGGATTTTTCCGTATTTTGACCCGAAAAGAGGCCTGAAAACTGATTCTCCCGCGATTGTGCGCCGGTCCCGTTTATGGTATACTGATGGTGACAAGAAATCAGATGACATTTGAAAAAATTTGATTTGAAAGGGAGTGATCCGCGATGGATCAGCTGGAACAGGCCCGGCGGGAAATCGACGAAGTGGACGCACAGCTGGCGGCGCTGTTTGAGCGGCGGATGCGGGCGGTGGTGCAGGTGGCCCAATATAAAAAGGAACACGGCCTGCCCATCCATGACCCCGCCCGGGAGGAACAGGTGCTGGAGCGGTCGGCCCAGCGGATTGAGGACCCGGCCCTGCGGCCTTATTATCTGGATCATGTCCGGAACCGGATGGCGGTGGCCCGCCAGTATGAGGCGCTGCTGCTGGGGCAGAACCGGGTGGCCTATCAGGGGGTGGAAGGGGCTTTTGCCCACATCGCCCTGAAAAACCTGTTCCCCCACGCCGAAGCAGTGAGCTGCCCCACCTGGGACGAGGTGTTCAGCCGGGTTTCGGAGGGAGACGCCGCCTATGGCGTAGTGCCCTTTGAGAACAGCCATGCCGGGGACGTGTCGGCGGTGCTGGATTTGTGCTACAACCACCCGGAACTGTGGGTGGTGCAGGTGTACGACCTGCCGGTGCGGCAGAACCTGCTGGTGCTGCCGGGGGTGACCCTGCCCGAGATCCGGCACGTCTACAGCCATCAGCAGGCCATCTCCCAGAGCGAGACCTTCCTGAAACAGATGCGGCTCCCCTGCACCGCCGTGGCCAACACCGCCATGGCCGCGAAATACGTGGCCGAGAGCGGCGACCGGACCCTGGCGGCCATCGCCAGCCGGGAGACCGCCGACCTCTACGGCCTGGAGGTGCTGGTGCCCGACATCAACACCGACGGAGACAACACCACCCGCTTTATTGTCATCAGCCGGGAAAAACCCACCCGGGGCAACCGGTTTTCCCTGCTGTTCACGGTGGACAACAAGCCTGGCAAGCTGGCGGCGGTGATCCAGAAGATCGGCGCTTCGGGCTTCAATATGGAGTCCATCAAGAGCCGGCCCATGCCCCGCATGCCCTTTGAATATTATTTTTACGCCGAGCTGGTGGGCGATCCCGCCGGGGCCGAGAGTGAAGCCCTGCTGCGGGACCTCGACAGCACCTGCCGGACCGTACGCATGTTAGGAGTGTATACAAAATGAGTGAAGCGTTTCTCGGCACCAAACTGACCATGAACCTGGGCTCCCGCAGCTATGAGATCATTCTGCGCCGGGGTGCCCTGCAGAACCTCTATCAGTTCGCCAACCTCAACCGCCGGGTGGCGGTGGTCACCGACAGCGGCGTGCCGGAGATCTATGCCCGGCAGGTGGCCGACCAGTGCCGCGAGTCGGTCATCATCACGGTGCCCCAGGGCGAGGCCAGCAAGAGCATGAAAACCCTGGAATCGGTCCTGAACCAGATGCTGGCCTTTGGGATGGGCCGCGGGGACCTGGTGATCGCCGTGGGCGGCGGCGTGGTGGGCGACCTGGCCGGCTTTGCGGCGGCCATCTATATGCGGGGCATCGACTTCATCAACTGCCCCACCACCACCCTGTCCATGATTGATTCCTCCATCGGCGGCAAGACCGCCGTGGACCTGGGGGACACCAAGAACATTGTGGGCGCCTTCTGGCAGCCCAAGCTGGTGATTGTGGACGCCGATACCCTGTCCACCCTGCCCCGCCGCCACTACATCAACGGCCTGGCCGAGGCTGTGAAGGCCGGCCTGCTGGCCGATCCCGAGCTGTTCGGCATCTTTGAAAACGGCGACATCGACGCCGATATCGATACCATCATCTACCGCAGCCTGAAATTCAAGAAGGGCATCGTGGAGCAGGACGAGACCGAGCGGGGCGCCCGCCGGGCCCTGAATTTCGGCCATACCATCGGCCACGGCATCGAGGCGGTGAAGGGCATCAAGGGCCGCCGGACCACCGGCCTGTACCACGGGGAATGCGTGGCTCTGGGCATGCTGCCCATGATCGAGAGCAACGCCCTGCGCAAGCGGACCCGGGCGGTGTACCGGCGTCTGGGCCTGCCCACCCGCGCCGGCTTTGACAAGGAAAAAGTCTACGCCGAAATGCTCCACGACAAGAAGGCCCAGGGCGGCCAGATCACCGTCATCAAGGTGCCGGGTCTGGGCTGCTGGCGGGCCGAGAGCATCCCGGTGGAGGGCCTGCGCGCCCTGCTGGGTCTGGAGGAATAAGGGATGAAAAACACCTTTGGCTCCAGCCTGAGCCTGACCATTTTCGGGGAGAGCCACGGCGCCGCCGTGGGGGCGGTGCTGGACGGCATGGCCGCCGGGGTTCCGGTGGACGAGGCCGCCCTGGCTGCCCTGATGGATAAGCGCCGGGCCCGGGGAGATGGCCTGTCCACCGCCCGGGTGGAGGCGGACGCCGTCCGCATCCTGTCCGGCGTGGTGCAGGGCCACACCACCGGCACCCCCATCACCCTGATGATTGAAAATCAGAACACCCGCAGCGGCGACTATGCCGCCACCGCGGCCCTGCTCCGGCCCGGCCACGCGGATTATACCGCCTACGCCCGGTATCGGGGCTTTCAGGATGCCCGGGGCGGCGGCCACTTCTCGGGCCGGATCACCGCCGGTCTGGTGGCGGGCGGCGGAATCATCCTGGGGGCCCTGGAACGGGCCGGGGTCCGGATTGTGACCCACATTGCCCAGTGCGCCGACATCAGCGACACCCCCTTTGACCGGGACCACCCGGAGGCTCTGGCCGCGCAGGCCGATGCCCTGGCCGGGCGGGGCGCAGGCTTTGCCCTGCTGGACCCGGCGGCGGAAGCTCCCATGCAGGCGGCCATCCGGGCCGCCGGCGCCGAGGGGGACAGCGTGGGCGGCATTCTGGAAACCGCCATTCTGGGCCTGCCCGCCGGGGTGGGCGAACCCTTTTTCGACAGCGTGGAGAGCCAGCTGGCCCATCTGGCCTTTTCGGTGCCCGCCGTCAAGGGGATTGAATTCGGCGAGGGCTTCGGCTTTGCGGCCCTGCGGGGCAGCCAGGCCAACGACCCTCTGCGGATGGAATCGGGCCGTGTGGTCACCGAGACCAACCGCAACGCCGGGATCAACGGCGGTCTGACCAACGGAATGCCGGTGGTGTTCCGCACCGTGGTCAAGCCCACCCCCAGCATCTATAAAGAACAGCACACCGTGGATTATACCGCAGGGGAAAACGCCCTGCTGTCCATCAAGGGCCGCCACGACCCCTGTATTGTGCCCCGGGCGGCGGTGGTGCAGACCTGCGCCGCCGCGGTGGCCATCGGGGACCTGATGACCGCCCGCTATGGGGAAATCTGGATGGTGCGGCCGGAGGATTTCCGGGCTGAGGAGGGCTGCTGAGATGGAATACGGTCTGATCGGCTCCAAGCTGGGCCACTCCTACTCCAAGATCATCCATGAGCGGCTGTGCGGCTACAAATATGAGCTGCATCCCCTGCCCACCGAGGCCGAGGCCCGGGCCTTTCTGGAAGCCCGGCCGTTCCGGGCCATCAACGTCACCATCCCCTACAAGCGGCTGGTGATGGAATACTGCGACCAGATCGACCCCCGTGCCGCCGCCATCGGGGCGGTGAATACGGTGGTCCACCAGGACGGCAAACTGTACGGCTACAACACCGACTATATGGGCTTTGCCTGGCTGTGCAGCAGCCGCGGGGTGGAGTTTCAGGGACGGACGGTGCTGATTCTGGGCACCGGCGGCACCCACAACACCGCCGCCGCCGTGGCCAGGGACCAGGGCGCGGCCCGGGTCCTGACGGTGAGCCGCCATCCCGACCCGGCCAAAGGAGAGCTGTCCTATGAGGAAGCGGTCCGGTCGGGGGCACAAATTGTCATCAACACCACCCCGGCGGGGATGTACCCCGACGTGGGAGTCTGCCCGCTGGACGTGGCCGCCATGACCGGCCTGGAAGCGGTGGTGGACGTGGTGTATAACCCGGCCCGCACCGAGCTGCTGCTCCGGGCGGAGGAGGCCGGGGTCCCGGTGACCGCCTGCGGCCTGGAAATGCTGGTGGCCCAGGCGGTGTACGCCGCGGAATATTTCCTGGACACCCCCTTTGCCGACCGCGCCGGGGAAATCCGCCGGGGTTCGGCGGACCTGCGGGCGGAAATTCTGAATATTTCCCTGGTGGGTATGCCCTCCTGCGGCAAGACCACCCTGGGCCGGGCTCTGGCCCGGAAGCTGGGCCGTACCTTTGTGGACCTGGACGAGGAAATCGTCCGGGCGGCGGGGTGCAGCATCCCGGAGATCTTTGAGGCTCAGGGCGAGGAGGGATTCCGGGCCCTGGAAGCTGAACAGGCCGCCCGCTTTGGCAAAGAGAGCCGCCTGCTGATTTCCTGCGGCGGCGGAGCCGTCAAGCGGGCGGAAAACGTCCGGGCCCTGCGCCAGAACGGCGTGATTCTGTTCATTGACCGGCCGCTGGAGGCGTTGACGGTGGGGGGCGGACGACCCCTGTCCTCCAGCCCCGAGGCCCTGCGGACCATGGAAGCCCAGCGCCGGCCCCTCTATGAGGCGGCAGCGGACGCCGTTGTCCGGAATGACGGCACGGTGGAGCAGGCGGTGAGCCGGGCTCTGGCCGCTCTGGACAACCTGTTTGGATAAATCCTTCCTCTGCGGCGCTGGACCGGGCAGACGGATTCAGTGGGAAAGTAGACGAGGCTGAGAGGGAAGCGCCCCAGCCGCCGCCGGGAAGCGATGAATATGACAAAGAAAGGAACGATTCCCCATGATTATTTCCACCAAAAAAGGCACTCCCCAGGAAGAACTGGACAAGATTGTCGACAAGTTCGAGAAACAGGGCCTGTCGGTGACCCTCATCACCGGTACCGACTACAACGTCTTTGGCCTGGTGGGCGACACCACCAAGCTGGACGAGCGGGATATTCTGGCCAACCCCTGGGTGGATAACGTCACCCGCGTGTCGGCCCCCTATAAGCGGGCCAATCGCCTGTTCCACCCCGCCGACTCGGTCATCGACTGCGGCGGCATCAAGATTGGCGGCCATGAGAAGATCGCCGTCATGGCCGGTCCCTGCAGCATTGAGAGCGAGGAGCAGGCCAAGCGGATCGCCGCCGGCGTCAAGGCAGGCGGTGCCACCCTGTTCCGCGGCGGCGCCTATAAGCCCCGCACCTCTCCCTATGCCTTCCAGGGCCTGGAGACCGAGGGCATTCTGGACATGGTGAAGGCCCGGGAGGCCACCGGCCTGCCCATCGTCTCCGAGCTGATGAGCGAGGACCGGATCCCCGAGTTTGAGGAATACGTGGATGTGGTCCAGATCGGCGCCCGGAATATGCAGAACTTCCAGCTGCTGAAGGCAGTGGGCAAGATGCACAAGCCGGTTCTGCTCAAGCGGGGCCTGTGCAACACCATCGAGGAGTGGATCATGAGCGCCGAGTATATCATGGCCGGCGGCAATGAGAACGTCATCCTCTGCGAGCGCGGCATCCGCACCTTTGAGAAGTACACCCGCAACACCCTGGACCTGTCGGCTGTGCCCATCATCCACGAAAAGACCCACCTGCCTGTGGTGGTGGACCCCAGCCACGCCACCGGCAAGGCCAACCTGGTGGAGCCCATGATGATCGCGGCGGTGGCCGCCGGTGCCGACGGCCTGGAGGTGGAGGTCCACTATGACCCCCGCCACGCCTGGAGCGACGGCGCCCAGTGCCTGACTCCCGATGCCTTTGCCCAGGCCATGGCCAAGTGCCGCCAGGTTGCCTGGGCCATCGGCCGGGATATGTAAGGGGTGCGGGCCCAGATCAGGCCGGGGCCGGCTCCGGCCGGGGTCCTGGCTGCCCCGCCCAGCAAGAGCATGGCCCACCGGGCGGTGCTCTGTGCGGCTCTGGCGGAAGGAACCTCCCGCCTGTCCAACCTGGCCCACAGCCAGGACATTGACGCTACCCTGGCCGCCGCAGCCGCCTTTGGGGCGGCGGTGGAGCCGGGGGACCATCAGGCCCGCATCACCGGCGTGGGTTTTCCGCGCCCGGCGGCGGGCCCGGTGGACTGCTGCGAGAGCGGCAGCACCCTCCGCTTTTTGATTCCGATGGCGGCCCTCACCGGAGCGCCGGTGACCTTCACCGGCCGGGGCCGTCTGATGCAGCGCCCCCAGAGCGTCTATCAGGAGCTGTTTGCCCGGCAGGGCCTCCGCTTTGAACCGGCGGGGGATGCCCTGACGGTGGCAGGCCCCCTGCAGGCCGGCCGGTTTGAGCTGGCGGGGGATGTGTCCAGCCAGTTTGTCAGCGGCCTGCTGTTTGCTCTGCCCCTGCTGGCGGGGGACAGCACCCTCTGCCTGCGCCCGCCGGTGGAAAGCCGCAGCTACATCCAGATGACCCGGGCGGCCCAGGCCGCCTTTGGGGTGGAAAGCCGCTGGCTGGATCAAAACACCCTGCTGGTGCCGGGAAACCAGCGCTATACCGCCCGGGATGCCGCCATTGAGGGCGACTGGAGCCAGGCGGCCTTTCCGGCGGTGCTGGGAGCTCTGGCCGGGGACGTGACCGTCACCGGCCTGGACCCCGACACCCTCCAGGGGGACGCCGTCATCCGGGAGATCCTCCGGGACTGCGGCGCAGAGATTCATCCGGCAGCGGACGGGGTCCGCTTTGTCAAACGTCCCCTGCACGGGGTGGAGATTGACCTGGCCGACTGCCCCGACCTGGGGCCCATCCTGATGGTTCTGGGCCTGTTTTGCGGAGGGAAAACCGTTATCCGCAACGCCGGCCGCCTCCGGCTCAAGGAGAGCGACCGGATTGCGGCCATGGAGCAGGAATTGCGGAAGTTCGGCGGCAAGATCGAGAGCGAGGGGGGCACCATCACGATTTGGGAGAGTGCCCTCCATGCCCCGCAGGAACCTCTGGACGGCCACAATGACCACCGGGTGGTCATGAGCCTGACGGTGCTGGCTGCGGCGGCGGGACTGCCCGCCGTCATCGAGGGGGCCGATGCGGTCCGCAAAAGCTGGCCCGATTTCTTTGCCGCCGTGCGGCAGCTGGGTGTGGAGGTGGAATACCATGCTTGACCGATCCAAACGCTATCTCGTGGTGGGTCTGGGCCTGCTGGGGGGCAAATATGCTCTGGAGCTGACCCGGGCCGGCTTTGTGGTGGATGGCATCAACCGCAGCGAAAAGCATTTGCAGTATGCCCTGGACAAGGGGTACATCCGCAGCGGCAAGACCCGGGACTTCGAGGACCTGGTGTCGGGGGCCGACCACATCATTTTTGGCCTGTACCCCACCACTTTGCTGGAGTGGTTCAAGACCTACGGGCATCTCATCAAGCCCGGCTGCATCTTCACCGATGTGTCGGGCGTCAAGACCGGGCTGGTGGACCGGATTCAGGATATGTGCCCGCCGGGGGTGGAGTTTATTGCCAGCCATCCCATGGCGGGCCGGGAGACCTCCAGCGTGGAGCACGCCGCCGAGGTGAACTTTGCCCCGGCCAACTTCATCATCACCCCCACCGCCCGGAACACCCCCAAAGCCATTGTCTGGGCCACCGAGCTGGCCCAGGTTCTGGGGTTTGAGCACATTTCCACCCTGACGGTGGAGGAGCACGACCGGATGATCGGCTATGTCAGCCAGCTGTGCCATGCCATTGCGGTGAGCCTGATGTGCGCCAACGACAACACCGCCCTGTGCGAGTATACGGGCGATTCCTTCCGGGATCTGACCCGCATCGCCAAAATCAACGAGACCATGTGGTCGGAGCTGTTTTTGTGGAACAAGGACAACCTGATTGCAGAGATCGACCAGTTTGACGCGGCGCTGGCCCAGATGCGGGCCGCGCTGGCGGCCGGGGACCGGGAAGGGCTGGAGGAAATGTTCCGGCTGTCCACCCGGCGGCGGGCCATGTTCGACAAAAAGACACCCGGCTGAACCTGGAAAGGAGGGTCCGCCCGTGGCCAGACAGGAAAAGCAGAAGCACAAGCTGCTTGCCCTCGCGCGCATTTTTGAGACAGAAACCGACGAAAACCATCGTCTGACGGTGCCGCAGCTGGCCCAGATGCTGGAGGCCCAGGGGATTCCCTGTGAGCGCAAGAGCATCTACACCGACATCGACGCCCTGCGGGAGATCGGCTACGACATTGTCCTGCAGCGGGGCCGGGGCGGCGGATACTGGCTGGCCCACCGGGCCTTTGAGCTGGCCGAGCTCAAGCTGCTGGTGGACGCAGTTCAGAGCTGCCGGTTCATTCCCCAGGAAAAGACCGGCGCCCTCATCAGCAAGCTGGAACAGCTGGCCTCCCACCATGAGGCGGCCCAGCTGCAGCGTCAGGTGTATGTGGCGGGGCGGCCTCGCAGCCAGAATCCCCAGGTCCTCTACACCATCGACGCCCTTCACGAGGCCATTAACACCGGACGGCAGGTATCCTTTCACTATGCCAACGGCAAGGACCACACCGTCAGTCCCTGGCAGATGGCCTGGGACGGCGGCAGCTATTATCTGATCGCCTACCAGGATTACAGCCAGCCGGCGGGGATCCGGCATTACCGGGTGGACCGGATGAGCCATGTGAAGGTTCTGCAGGATCAGCCCTGCTGCGGCAAAGCCCTCTACGATCAGTTCAGCCTGCCGGTGTATTTGAAAAAGCACTTTAATATGTATGGGGGCCCGGAATACCGGGTGACCATCCGGTGCGCGCCGGATCTCCGGGAGACCATGATCGACCGGTTTGGCCGGGACGTCATTTACATCGACGAAGCGGACGGATTTTTCCATTTCACCACCCCAGTCTGCGTCAGCGGGCCTTTCCTGGGCTGGGTCTGCGGTTTTGAGGGCAAGGTCACCATCGTGGCCCCCGCCGAAGTCCAGGCCCGCCTGGCCGCCCTGGGCCGCACCCTCTCCTCCACCTACTTTTTCGAGAAAAAGTAGGCAAAAAGCTTTTCACCTGGTACCGCTGACTGCTGTGGTCCTCACAAGGCCCTGCCAGCGACAAGGTTTCAGCCGCTTTATGAGGTTCCCGGGCTGCGCCCCGGTGCGATGCAAACCCCGACATGGCCTGTTTATCCCAAGTTTCAGCGGCGTTCTGCACCGGTATATCCCCAAAATTGATCAAAGGCAAAACCCTCGCTCCATTTGGGGCGGGGATTTTTATTTTCAAGTGCAGTTTTGATTTGGTTTTGGCCGTTTTTCTGCCGCTCGGGATGACATGGATTTTTGCCCGTTCACCGCCCCAAATTTTTGAATCAGAGACCAAAACCGGGGAAATCTCCTCCGCCCCTCCCGTCCTCAAAACGGCTTGTATCCAAGATGGACCTTCCCAAACTATATAAAATTAAGCAAAAATGGAAAATCTTGAAATCGGGTCTTGACACCGGGGGGGGTATGGTATTATAGGCACACAAAGGAAAGGACCTTCCTTTGAACCTGTTTTGGGTCTCTATCTTTTTACACCATCAAGGAGGAAAAATTCATTATGAAACTCAAGAAGATTGTTTCTCTGGCACTGGCCGGCATTCTGGCCGTCAGCATGCTGACCGCTTGTGATAGCAAAGGTGGCTCTTCTTCTGAGCCCACCGAGCCTGTTGATACCTCGATTGCTACTGTTCTGAACGACGCTCAGGCTGACAACGAAGTTAAGGCTGACTTTACTTACAGCAACGATGCAGAGAAGGCTGTCGAAAAGGCACTGGCTGCATATGGCAGCGATGCAGAGGTTAAGGACGTCAAGACTGTTGTTACCGATGCTCTGAATGTTAGCTCGGTGAAGAGCGTTGTTGCTCTGTATGAGTATAATACCACTGAGCGTACCTATGTTTACGTTCTGAAGGATCAGAGCAGCATGACCGACGAAGCTCTGATGAAGAGTGTTGCCAGCAAGATTGATTTTGCAAGCCTGCAGAGCGAGGCCAAGAATGGCGGCATTAAGTATAGCTTTAACAATGAAGGCACTGTTGCAATGGTTAAGAGCGAGACCATCAATGGCAATGTCAACCGCTATGTTGTGGTGACCATTACCTGCACCACTACCTCTGCTGTGGATCAGTAAGAAGCTATTCTATTACTTATAACAAATACAGAGCACCATACTGTATTTGATGTAAGGGGCTGACAGGTGAGAGACCGCCTGACGACCCGGGTAATAACCCATCCGATGTGGCGACAAAGGGGAATGTCTAACCAATATTCCTTCTGTTGTTGATCGCACCAAAACAAAAGAACTTTTGCGTCACGAAAGATAGGGTCCCTCTGCGAGGGCCGGCTCTCACGAGCTGGCCCTCGCATTGTTTGTTGTGGGGCAAACACAGCGACCGCGTCCAGCGGACGAAACAGGGAGCTGTGTTTGGCGCAGCGCTCCAATTTTCACAAGGGCGCGTTGCCGCCCGCTAGGAAAATTGGCTAAGCGCAAGAGGAAAGCACGCAGGGCTGGGGGAAATAAAAATCCCCGCTCCTTTTGCAGGAGCGGGGATTTGTGATTTTATAGAGCTTTTCTGCGGGTCAGAAAATCAGGCTATGAGGTAGTTTGCATCGTACCGGGGCACAGCCCCAAACGCCGGGAGCGAGCCTAAGCGTAAAGGCCCCGCGGAACTGCCGGAGACCCGGAAACTGTATGGTACCCAGTAAAGCTTTTTGCCAAGCTTTTTCTCGAAAAAGCGGGAGGTTATTGGAAGGCGCCGGTGATGCTGCTGATAAAACCGCCGGTGCCGGACGTGCCGCGGGCCACCTGAATGCGGAAATTGAAGGCGGGGCTTTTCTCTGCATCCTTGTTGTCAAACAGGATGTTGTGGCCTTCCCGGACGGCGGCGGTGGCGTCCTGCCAGACAGGTTCGGGGTCCAGGGCGTTGTTGGTGACCTCCACCCTGTAGTCGGCGTCGGCCGGGATGGTTCCGCCCACCGTGAGGGCGGCCACCGAAATGGGCGAGGATGCCACTATGGGCTGGACCATGGTCAGGCTGGCCGAAGTGGCCGCCCGGGTAAACAGCAGGGACAGGGAACTGGAGGCCATCCCGTCGCTGGCGGTGACTTTCAGGGTGTGAGAGCCGTTGGCCAGCTGCAGAAAGGTTTTGCTGTCGTTGACGGCGCCGAAATGCTGCGGCGCGCCGGAAGCCGCCGTCAGGGTGCGGGTGGTCTGGGTGTCCAGCTGTTCGGTCAGGGTGACATCGGCGCCCTCGGGATCGGTGGCGGTGTATTCCAGCACAAAGGGCGCATTCCGGATGCCCAGATTGGTGCCGTTGGTCCCGCTGGGACTGGTGATGGTGGGGGCGGTGTTGGGCTGGAGGTTGCCGCTGTCGTCCACCAGCAGCGAGGAGGGGAGGATAAGGATCGGCCGGATGCCGTAGCTGCTGGATGCTTCACGGTAGGTACAGTCGCCCGAGGTGCTGGAAACAATCCAGACGCTTTTGCTCTCCTCGGCGTAGGGCGAACGGGTCCAGTACCAGGTGGGGGTGCCGTTCAGGCTGGCGATGCGGCGGGTGTCGGCGGTGCTGAACCCCTCGAAGTATTTCAGGCACTTGCCGTCGGCGGTCATGCCGGTTTTGTCCTCGGAGGTCCAGCCCAGCTCGTAGGCCGAGAGCAGAAAAATCCGGGTTTCCAGGCCGTCGGCGGCGCTGTGAAGGACGGCGTCCTCCAGATAGGGGATTTTCACCGTCTTGACCTGGGCCTGGACGGTGCTGTCCAGAAGAGGCAGAAAATTCTCGTTCAGCCAGGTATGGATGCCCGAGGCCCCGTACTTGTTGGAACTGCCCCAGAGCCGTTTGGTGTGCAGGTCTTTCATCATCAGCCAGGTGCCGTCGCAGCTGGCGTCGTAGAGGGTGGAATCAGGGTTGCCCTGGTGCACAATGATAAATTCCTGAGCGGTGCCGTCTACCTTTAAAGAAATGGTGCTGCCCACAGAGAGGGCAGACAGAATGGATGCCATAGCAGAAACTCCTCCTTTCAGAATTCGATGCGGGCTTCATCGGCGTTCCAGATGCCGGTGACCGTCAGGTTGTCCAGGGTGCGCAGATCCGCCGTAAAGGCGTGCTCGGTCACAATGGTGTCATATTTCAGCTCCAGAGTTTCCACCCGCTGGCTCAGGCTCTCCATGCTCTGTTTCAGATCATCCAGGGCGGCGGTGTGGGCGGCGCCCAGGGTGGAGCGGGCCGCGGCGCGGTCCTCGTCGGTCCAGCCGGCCCCCTCCCAGAGGGTGGCCAGGGCCAGCTTGACCGCCAGAGGCACCAGACTGGGAGTCAGGGGCGACCAGCCGTTCTCCATAGCGGCCAGCTGCTGGCTGGTGGCGGGGGTCAGGCGGAGTTCGCCCTGGGCGGTGAGGGTCAGGCCATAGCCGGACCCCAGTTTGATGGGACCGGCCTCCTGGGCGGTGGGCTTGTCGGTACGGCGGACAAAGCTGGTGAGGTCGGATTCGGGGATGGTCTCGGTGGTGACGTCGCCGGTCTCGCTGTCGATGGCCTGGATGCGCAGCAGGCACCCGGCAGCAGGGGCGGCGGGCAGGGGCAGGGCCCCCACGTCGCCGGCGTCCAACTGAACCCGTCCGCCCTTGCCGTTGACGCTGATAACAGAACCCTCCCCGGGGGCGACGGCTTCCGCCCGCTGGGCGGCCGCCTCGGCCCGGTCTGCGCTGGCACTGGCTGCCTGAGCCTGGGCGGCGGCCGCCTCAACCTGTTCACCTGCGGCGGACACAGTGGCCTCGGCCTGCCCGGCGGCATCGTCGGCTTTCTGGGCGCTCTGGGCCGCGGCCTGGGAGAAGTTTTGGGCCTCCTCGGCGCTGGCCATGACCTGGGCCACGAACTGTTCGTACAGGGAGGAAGAAGGCGGCTCGGCGTCGCCGTCAGTGGGGAGGGTTTCCCAGGTGTCGTAGCTGCCGGGCTGGGTGTAGGCGGTGTAGCCTGCGCCGTCGGTGGCGGTGAGCATCCACCGGCCTGACCGGGCCGCCGTCAGCCGCCGGTCCACCTTCACCTGGCCGGAGCCGTCCAGCAGCAGGGGAGCCGGCAGGGCGCCATCGGCCTGTTCGATGTGGAGGGAAACGCTCTTGCCGGCCCATTCCTCCGGCAGGGTGAAGGCCAGGGTATCCACCCCTTCGGCGTTCTGGCTGCCCAGATGGAGCCGCGCGGGGCAGGGGATGAAATCGGTACAGCCCGAGAGCTGCCGGACTGTGATCTCAATGTGCATCATGTTGGGTGTGATCCTTCCTTTCCCGGGGTGCGGCGGGCGCGCCCCGCTTGATGGGTGTTGAGGGGGAGAAGAACCGGCCGGTCCGAAATCGCCGCCCGCTGGTTTCGGAGGAGGAAAAACGGGCGGAATACAGCCGGCCTGCCCCTATTGTAACGGCCCGCCGCCCGGAGGGACAGCGTGTCCTTTTGGCGGGCAAAAGCTGCGCGAAAAAGTGGATTTTTTTGCTGCTGGCAGGGCCTCCCATGGGAAAAATTGCATCCAAATGGAAAAATAAATGTTAAATTTCTGTTACAGTATTGCGGGGGCTTTTCGATCGAAAATCGGAGGATGGAGACGGAAAAACCAAAGTTGTGAGAAAAAGATTGTATAAATTGCACGAAAAAGAACGTCAAAAAACTAACGATTTGCCGATTGCCGATTTGACAAATCGCGGCTCGTCTGCTAAGATAGGACAGCTGCCTTGATGTGTCCAACGCACGATGCAGCGAATAAAACAGACAAAGAGAGATGTTAAGCGCCGTCCTTTTGGCGGCGGCGCCCGGCGGCGTTCCGGGACATTAAACCGGCCAACAGCGGGCGGAGGAAGCAGCCCGCAAACAAAGCCAAACTGTAAAAAGAGAGGAGTTGTTTCGTATCACTTCCGAATGTAAGCGTGAAAAGAGACCGACGGCCCGTCACCGTATGTTTGCCCTGGGCATCCTGAGCCTCGGCCTTGCACTGACGCTGATCCTGACCACGGTCAGCATCCGCGTAACCTATGTAACCGATTCCAATGGGGCCAGCCAGCTGCTTCTGACCAGCGAGAGCGACCCCACCCGTCTAATGAGCCTCTCCGGCATCGAAGCCGCTGAAGGCGACCGCGTCTACTATACCGCTTTCGGCGACAGCCTGGCGACCCTGAATATTGAGCGTGCCTTCACCGTCACCGTGGAGGCCGATGGACAGGAGATCCCTGTCAAAATGGTCTATGGTACCGTGGGCGAGGCCCTGGAAAAGGCCGGCATCACCCTGGGACCCGATGACTACACCGTCCCCGAGCAGGATTCCCTGGTGGGCATTGGCAGCCGCATTGAGGTCCACCGTGTCCGCTATGAGGAGACAGTGGAGTACCAGACCATCCCCTACGAGACCGAGTACGTCTACACCAGCCTGTACTTCCGTGACACCGACCGTGTCACCACCATCCAGGCCGGCTCCAACGGCCAGTGCGCCATCACCACCCGCCATCGCTGGGTGGACGGCGAGCTGGAGAACAGCATCGTCACCGACGTGACCACCACCGTAGAGCCCCAGGACGCCCTGCTCAAGACCTATGGCGCAGGTGCGCCCGTCTCTCCCGTCACCGGTCCTGACGGCACCACCAACCCGCCCTCCAGCTACAGCAAAGTGCTGACCGGCAAGGCCACCGGCTATTATTCCCGCACCGGCAATGGTGCTTCGGGCCTGGGCCTGGGCTACGGCACCGTGGCCGTGGACCCCGATGTGATCCCCTACGGTACCCTGCTGTATATCACTTCCACCGACGGCCGGTTTGTCTACGGCTATGCGGTGGCCACCGACACCGGCATCGCCCTGCAGGACGGCCACGTCCTGGTGGACCTGTTCTATGAGACGTACGCTGAGTCGGTCATCAACGGCGCCATCAATGTCAACGTCTACGTCGTTGGCTGAAGCTTCTGAATAAATATTCTATAAAAACCCTGTTCCTTTTTGTGAAAAGAGGAACGGGGTTTTTCGCGTTTGGGGGAAAGCTATGTCAGGTTTGCATAGAAAAAAAGTCAAAATTTGTGCTATCTGTCTATTTCCGGTTTTTTCAGCGAAAAGATTATGGCGGATTTTATGAAAAAGGCCTTGAAAAATCCCCTTGAATTATTTAATATAGTAATGTAGAGACAACCGGGGCCCTGAACTGCGCCGCAGCAGGGCCTGTGGAGTTTTACAGAAAATGCGGGCTGGCGTCAGTCTGCGCCAGGGAGGAGCTGCACATATTATGAAACAGACCGATGAATTGAAACAGACCACTGAACAGATGATCCAGGCAGCGGAGAAACCGGCGGCAGAAAAGCCGGCCGAGGAGACAGCGCGCAACCCGGAGGACGATCTGCCGGTCTATCTGTATAAGCAAGGCAACAACTACGAGGCCCAGCGCTTCTTTGGCTCGCACCTGACCGAACAGGGCGGCGAAAAGGGCGTTCTTTTCCGCGTGTGGGCGCCCCACGCCACCGCTGTGAGCGTGGTGGGCGACTTCAACAGCTGGAAGCCGGGCAGCCACCCCATGAAAAAGACCGACGGCGCCTCCATCTGGGAGCTGTTTATCCCCGGGATGAAGGAATTCGACGTCTATAAATATTGCGTCACCACCCGGGCCGGGGACCTGGTCTTTAAGGCCGACCCCTACGCCCTCCACGCCGAGACCCGGCCCTCCAACGGCAGCAAGGTCTACGACCTGTCCGGCTTCGGCTGGACCGACAACGAGTGGATGGACGCCCAGAAGGCCAAAGACAGCATCAATGGCCCCATGAACATCTACGAGATGCACGCCGGCAGCTGGAAGATGAAGCAGGATGGGGAGAACTACATCCCCTACAACTACTCCGAGCTGGCCGACCTGCTGATCCCCTACCTGACCGACATGGGCTACACCCATGTGGAGCTGCTGCCCATCATGGAGTACCCCTTCGACGGCAGCTGGGGCTATCAGGTGAGCGGTTATTTCGCACCCACCAGCCGCTACGGCACCCCCAAGGACCTGATGGCCTTTGTGGACAAGATGCACAGAGCCGGCATCGGCGTCATCATGGACTGGGTGCCCGCCCACTTCCCCAAAGACCAGTTCGGTCTGTACATGTTTGACGGCGAGCCCTGCTATGAGGACCCCAACCCCCGCCGCGGCGAGCACAAAGAGTGGGGCACCATGGTCTTCAACTTCGGCATGAAGGAAGTCCAGAGCTTCCTGATCTCCAGCGCCCTGTACTGGCTGGAGCAGTATCATATCGACGGCCTGCGGGTGGACGCGGTGGCGTCCATGCTGTATCTGGACTACAACCGCCGGGACGGCGAGTGGGAGCAGAACGTCAACGGCGGCAAGGAAAACCTGGAAGCCATTGAGTTCCTGCGCAAGCTCAACACCGCCATCCTGACCCGTCACCCCGAAAAATACATGATCGCAGAGGAGTCCACGGCCTGGCCCAACGTCACCAAGCCCGCCGCGGACGGCGGCCTCGGCTTCAACTTCAAGTGGAACATGGGCTGGATGAACGACATGCTCAGCTACATGAAGACCGATCCCCTGTTCCGCTCCTACAACCACAACAAGGTGACCTTCAGCTTCTTCTACGCATTCAGCGAGAACTTTGTGCTGCCCATCAGCCACGACGAGGTGGTCCACGGCAAGTGCAGCCTCATCAACAAGATGCCGGGCGAGTACGACGACAAGTTCGCCAACCTGCGCACCTTCTACGGCTACATGATGGCTCACCCCGGCAAAAAGCTGCTGTTCATGGGCCAGGAGTTCGGCCAGTTCAACGAGTGGTATGAGGCACGGCCTCTGGACTGGATGCTGCTGGACTACGACAAGCACAAGGAGCTGCAGAATTACGTCAAGACCCTCAACCAGTTCTACAAGAACACCCCCGCCTTCTGGCAGGTGGACTACAGCTGGGAGGGCTTCCAGTGGATTGTCCCGGACGACTATCAGCAGAGCATCGTGGCTTTCCTGCGCAAGGACGCCGCGGGCAAGCAGATCCTGATCGTCTGCAACTTCACCCCCATCCTGCGTGAGGGCTACATCATGGGCGCGCCGGTGTCCGGCAGCTACAAGGAGATCCTCAACAGCGACGATGCGGCGTTCGGCGGCTCGGGCCAGCACCACAACAAGAATATCCGCTCCAAGAAGGTTCCGATGCACGGATTTGACCAGAGCATCACCCTCACCCTGCCTCCTCTGAGCACCCTCTACTTCGAGGTGCCCGCCAAGAAGGAGACCAAGCCCAAGACCACCCGCACCACCAAGGCGGCGGCGGAAAAGGGCGAGGAAAAGACCACCGCCAAAAAGACCACTACCCGCAAGACGGCCGCCGCCGGTGAGAAAAAGACCACCGCCCGGCGCACCACCAAGTCCAAGGTAGAGAAGGGCGCGCCCGCCAAGGAAACCAAGGCGGAAAAGGCTGAAAAAGAGGCCAAGGCTGAGAAAAAGCCCGCCGCCAAGCGCACCCGCAAGCCGAAGGCGGAGAAGGCTGCCGAAGAATAAGGCGGCCAGCCCGGCCGCCAGGCTCCGGGCCTGAGAGGCTGGTTCTGAATTGTTGATTTTCGCCCCTGACCGACAGGGGCGCAAAGCAAAAGGGGAGAATAAAGTTATGGCAAAAGAAATCGTGGCAATGATCCTTGCCGGCGGACGTGGCTCGCGTTTGTACGCGCTGACACAGAAAACGGCAAAACCTGCGGTGTCCTTCGGCGGCAAGTACCGCATCGTGGACTTCCCGCTGTCCAACTGCGTCAATTCCCGCATCGATACCGTCGGTATCGCAACTCAGTATCAGCCCCAGAAGCTGAATGAGTACATCGGCAACGGCCAGCCCTGGGACCTGGACCGCCTGTACGGCGGCGTCCACACCCTGCCTCCGTACGAGCAGGCCAAGGGCACCGACTGGTACAAGGGCACCGCCAACGCCATCTACCAGAACATCAGCTTCATCGAGACCTATGATCCCAAGTACGTCATCATCCTGTCCGGCGACCAGATCTGCAAGCAGGATTATGCCGACTTCCTGCGCTTCCACAAGGAAAAGGGCGCCGACTTCTCGGTGGCCGTCATGGAAGTGGACTGGAAGGAAGCTTCCCGCTTCGGCCTGATGGTGGCGGACGAGGACGACCGCATCACCGAGTTCCAGGAGAAGCCCCCCGTACCCAAGTCCAACCTGGCTTCCATGGGCATTTACATCTTCAACTGGGATATCCTGAAGAAGTACCTGGAGGAGGACGAAGCTGACCCCAACTCCAAGAACGACTTCGGCATGAACATCATCCCCGCCCTGCTGCGCGACGGCCGCAAGATGTACGCCTACCACTTCAAGGGTTACTGGCGTGACGTCGGCACCATCGACAGCCTGTGGGAAGCCAACATGGAGGTCCTGGACCCCGAGAACTCCGGCATCGACGTGTTCGATGAGGAGTGGAAGATCTACAGCCGCAACCCCGTCCTGCCCGCCCAGAAGATCGGTCCCCGCGCCGTGGTGCAGGATTCCCTCATCACCGAGGGCTGCCGCATCTATGGCAACGTCACCCACTCTGTGCTGTCGGCCGGCGTCATCGTCGAGGACGGCGCTACCGTTGAGGATGCAGTCCTGATGGACGGCGTCGTAGTCAAGGCTGGCGCTGTGGTCAAGCGCTGCATCCTGGCAGAGGATGTCGTGGTGGGCGCAGGCGCCAAGATTGGCGGCGACGGCCCCATCGCACACGTGGGCACCGGCCTCACCGTCGGCGCCGGCGCAGTCGTCAAAGAGGGCGCCAAAGTATTTGATTCGGTCAAGGAGGGCGAGGAAGTATGCTGAGCCAGAACAACAATGCGTTGGGCATTATTTTCCCCAACAGCTATGATAACACCGTACCCGAGCTGGTGACGGAGCGCACCATGGCGTCCATCCCCTTCGCGGGACGGTACCGCATGGTGGACTTCATGCTCTCCAGTATGTCCAACTGCGGCATCACCAATGTTTCCATCGTGGTGCGCAAGAACTACCACTCCCTGATGGACCATCTGGGCACCGGCCGCGAGTGGGATATGGCCCGCCGTCACGGCGGCCTGAACATCGTGCCTCCCTTCGCTGAGAAGGGCGTCCGGATTTATTCCGGCCGCGTCGAGGCTCTGGCCTCCATCCTGGGCTTCCTGGAGCACCAGAAGGAGCGCTATGTGGTCATGTGCGACGCCAACATCGCCATGAACTTTGACTTCAACGCCCTGCTGGCTGCTCACCAGGCCAGCGGCGCCGACGTCACCGTCGCCTACCAGAAGACCGAGATCCCCGAGGGCCGCAAGGATGACAACTACACCCTGACCATCGACGGCGACGGCCGCGTCACCGAGCTGCTGCTGAACGATTACCGCCCCGGCATCCAGAACCTGGACCTGAACATCTACGTCCTGGAGCGTGAGACCCTGATCCGCCTGGTGAAGGACGCCACCTCCCGCGGCCTGATCTACTTCGAGCGGGACATCCTGGCCCACAACGTCAACATCCTGAACGTCCAGGCCATGGAGTACACCGGCTATGTCGCCCACATCTGCGACATGAAGAGCTACTTCGACGAGAACATGAAGCTGCTGGATGAGAAGAATCTGGACGCTCTGTTCCCCAAGAACAGCCCCGTTTACACCAAGATCCGCGACGACAACCCCACCCGGTATGTCTCCGGCTCCAAGGTGAGCAACTCCCTGCTGGCCGACGGCTGCACCATCGAGGGCACCGTGGAGAACTGTGTTCTGTTCCGCGGCGTCAAGATCAAGAAGGGTGCCGTCGTCCGCAACTGCGTCCTGATGCAGGACACCGTGGTCGAGAAAGACGTGGAGATGGAGTACGTCGTCACCGACAAGAACGTCAAGATCACGGCTGGCAAGAAGCTGTCCGGCACCGGCAGCTTCCCGGTTTACGTTCAGAAGAACCACATGGTCTGAGCGGCCGCCACCCAAAATGAAGGAGGGAACACCCCTATGAGAATTCTGTATGCTTCGTCGGAGGCTACGCCCTTCGCCAAGTCCGGCGGTCTGGCTGACGTGGCGGGCGCCCTGCCCAAAGCCCTTGTCCGGGATGGCGTGGACGCCCGCGTGATTATGCCGCTGTACGGCGATCTGGGCTTCCGCGATCATCTGGAGTACGTCACCAACTATTCTGTTCCTGTGGGCTGGCGCAGCCAGTACTGCGGCCTGTTCAAGGCAGAGTGGGACGGCGTGACCTACTACTTCCTGGACAACGAGTATTATTTCAAGCGCCGCGGCCTGTACGGCTTCTACGATGACGGCGAGCGGTTTGCATTCTTCTCCCGCGCGGTGCTGGAGACCCTGTTCTATCTGGACTTCACCCCCGACATCATCAACTGCAACGACTGGCAGACGGCTCTGGTGCCCGTGTACCTGAACCTGTACTACCGTCACCTGGATAAGTTCAACCGGATCAAGACCATCTTCACCATCCACAACATCGCCTATCAGGGCAAGTATGGTCTGGACATCCTGGAGGACACCTGCGGCATTGGCCGGCGCGACCAGCACATCGTCGAGTACGACGGCTGCGCCAACTTCATGAAGGGCGCCTTCGAGACCGCCGACAAGATCACCACCGTCAGCCCCACCTACGCCCAGGAGATCCTGGACCCCTGGTTCAGCTACGGTCTGGACGCCCTGCTGCGGGAGAAGCAGTATAAGCTGTGCGGCATCCTGAACGGCATCGATCAGGACGCCAACAACCCCGCCACCGATCCCTCCATCCCCTACAACTACAGCACCGCCAACTTCCGCGAGGGTAAGGCGGCCTGTAAGGCAGCCCTGCAGGATCAGTTCGGCCTGCACAAGGACGGCAGCCCCGTCTTTGCCATGGTCAGCCGCCTGGTGGGCATGAAGGGCTTCGACCTGGTCCAGAGCATCGCCGATGGCCTGGTGGATCTGGGCATCGAGCTGGTCATCCTGGGCACCGGCGAGAGCCAGTATGAGGGCTTCTTCTCGGATCTGGCCGCCCGCCGTCCCGGCCGTGTAGGCGTGTACATCGGCTTCAACAGCGCCCTGGCACAGCAGATCTACGCTGGCGCAGACTGCTTCATCATGCCGTCCAAGAGCGAGCCCTGCGGCCTGGCTCAGATGGTGTCCTGCCGTTACGGCACCCCGCCCATCGTCCGCGAGACCGGCGGCCTGCGTGACTCCATCCACGACTCCAGCAAGGGCAGCGGCAACGGCTTCACCTTTGCCGGCTACAGCGCTCATGAGCTGTACGACGCATGCTGCCGCGCCAACGCCGCCTACTATGACAAGGAGAACTGGGAGCACCTGGTGGAGTACGCCATGAACTGCGACTTCAGCTGGAGCGTCTCGGCCAAGAGCTACGAGGGCCTCTACAACGAGACCGCCAACCTCTGGTAATGTCTTTTTGGGCAGACAGAAGGCGGGCCCCTGCATCCTCTCGGAGATCCCTTTTCAGGGAGAGACAGCATGCAGCCGCTGAGAACCCGGCAGGGGAACGCATCTGACCGCGCACCAACATAAAAAGCCCGCCGTTCCAAAAGGAGCGGCGGGTTTTTGCGTGTTCAGAGGGGGTTATTTGCGGCGAATGGCCACGGCGTACATCCCCTGGGCCTGGTGGCAGGCTTCCACCAGGGCTTTGGGCTGGGGGCAGACCCCGTGGTTGTGCCAGGGGTCGTTGAACCAGTAGTTTTCCTCGTCGTAGCCCACCAGCAGCAGGCAGTGTTCGTTCAGCTTCCAGTCAAAGACCTCGCCGTTGGGCAGGCGCCACCGGTCCACGCCGGGCACCGGCTGAAAGTCCAGAGTGGCCCAGAACACCACCGGCAGCCCGGCATCGATGTACCGGGCGCAGAGCTCGGCGGCAGTGCAGCCGGTCTCGTCCACCACTTCCAGGCTGTCCGACGCGCCGGCGGCATCCAGCGCGCTCTGGAGGGCCTGGCAGATGCAGGGGGCGTAGCAGCCGTAGCCGGTGTGGTCGTGGGGGTCGCCGGGATAGACATAGTGGGGGTCGGGACCCCAGAGTTCCCCATCCTGTTCCCAGAAGGGGGCGTGGGGCAGGTCCCGCTGGATGAAGGTGTCGGGGTCTACTGAGACCCCCACAGCCCCCAGGGCCATCACGGCGCTGATGCTCTCGCAGCCGTTGACCCAGCGCTGGGTCTGGTCGATGTAGGGGGCACAGACAATCTTTTTCATGCAAATTCCTCCTGAGGCGTGGGATAGACTGTCAAAACGGAACGTTTTGTGGTATGATTACAAGTAGAATATACAGCGGCTTTACCTTTGGGTAACAAAAGCGCTGGGACCAGTATACTACAAAGCGGTCTGCTGCGCCAGACCACGCAGGGAGGTACATGATGAACAGTCTGATTATCGGCATTGCGGGTGGTTCGGGCAGCGGCAAAACGACCCTGGCCCTTCGCCTGAAAGCACGGTTTGGGGAGGAAGAAGTGCGGCTGATCCCTCATGACAGCTACTACAAGCGCCACGACGAACTGCCCTATGAAAAGCGGTGCCTGCTGAACTACGACCACCCCGACGCCTTCGACAACGACCTTCTGGTTCATCACCTGAAGGAGCTGAAGGCGGGCCGGGCCATCGACTGCCCGGTCTACGACTATTCGATTCACAACCGGTCGGATGAGGTGCGGCACATCGAGCCGGCGCCGGTCCTGATTGTGGAGGGGATTCTGCCCTTCACTGAGCCGGCTCTGCTGGAGCTGTTTGACTACAAGATTTTTGTGGACACCGACGCCGACGAGCGGATTCTCCGCCGCATCCTGCGGGATGTAAAGGAGCGGGGCCGCTCTCTGGACAGCGTCATTACCCAGTACCTCACCACCGTCAAGCCCATGCACGAGGCCTTTGTAGAGCCCAGCAAGCGCACCGCCGACATCATCGTCCCCAACGGCGGCGAGAACGGCCCCGCCCTCGAAATGCTGGTCCACCACATCCGCAGCCTCATCCAGCAGTCCCGCACCCTCTGACCTACTTTTCTGGAAGAAAAGTAGGCAAAAGACTTTTCACTGGGTACCATGCACTCTCCGGGTCTCCGGCAGTTCCGCGGGGCCGTTACGCTCTGGCTCGCTCCCGGCGTTTGGGGCTGCGCCCCGGTGCGATGCAAAGTCCATCATAAACCGATTGGCAAACACAGCAACTGCGTCCAGTGGACGAAACAGGGAGCCGCCGTTGGCAACGTAGGCGAGGTGCTGCCCGCGGCAGAAACAGCCGAGCCGGAGTTGGGGCCGTGGTCTGTCTTTTGCGAGAGCGCGGCGACGCTCGAAGCAAAAGCAGGGCACCACAACCCGGAGCAGCGCTCCGATTTTCACAAGAGCATTCATACCCGCAGAGAAAATTGGCTAAGCGCAAGAGGGTTCACCTGGTACCGTTGACTGCTGTGGTCCTCACAAAGCCCTGCCAGCGGCGAGGTTTCAGCCGCTTTATCAGGTTCCCGGGCTGCGCCCCGGCGAGTCCAAGGTTCTGCCAGGCCCTACAGATGAAACCGCCACAGAAGGACCAAATAAAAACCCAAATCCCTGTTCCTGTGAAAAGGAGCGGGGATTTGATATTTTATGGAGCTTTTCTGGAGTCAGAAAACCAGGTTATGAGGTGGTTTGCATCGTACCGGAGCGCAGTTCCGAACGTAACGAACGAGCCAGAGCGTAACGGCCCCGCGGAACTGCCGGAGACCCGGAAACTGTATGGTACCCAGTGAAGCTTTTTGCAAGGCTTTTTCACGAAAAAGCCGGGAAACCTATTTGTCAAGTGGGATTTTGATTGTGAAAATAGCCAAGAATCTTTGCCGCAAATGTGCTTTTTGCCAATTTTAGGGTTTGGATACAAGTTTTTCTTGCAAAAAGACACAAATGCTGTATGATAAATGTATACAAGTCCTGCTGCGCGTATGCCGAATGAAAGCGGCGGCAGGGAAGATGCAAGGCCTGCATCGGGCAGGCGGCAAGGAGGAATTAAGGAATGAGGAAACAGAGAGCACCGCGCCGTGGGCACGGGCGTCGGCTGGCCGCAGCACTGCTGGCGGCAGCCATGACGGTCAGCGGGATGCCGTCCGCGCTGGCCGCGGCGCCGTCCAGTGCGGAGAACAGCGCGGACAAGAGTTGGACTTTCACCTATTTTGGTCCGTCCACCAGCGACAGCCTGAACACCGTCCAGGCGGACAACGGCATCAACGGCAACATTGTGATGACGTCCTGCACCTACAACGAGGATGGCACCATCAACAAGAAGGGCGGCAAGTTTGTTTCGTCCGACCCTGCCGACGGCATCAGCCTCTATTACACCACCATTGACCCCAGCAAGGAGAATTTCTATCTCCAGGCCGATGTTACCATCGACTACGTCAACCCCACTCCCGACGGCCAGGAGGGCTTTGCCCTGATGATCCGGGACGCCATCGGCAAAACCGGCGAATCCGCCAGCTTTGAGTCCAATCTGGTGTCGGTCACCGGCACCAAGCTGCCCTACGACGCCATGAACGGCTCCAGCGAGACCAAGGACATGGTGGGCGTCCGCAGCTATACCGGCATCAGCGACCCTTCCAGCATCGACAGCGACGCCCTCAAGGTTTACCGTCAGGGCTTTGACCCCAACGGCGCCACCATCAAGCAGGGGGACACCTACCGCGTCAGCCTGGAAAAAACCGACTACGCCTACATCGTGACCCAGTATGCCATCAATGCCGACGGCACCACCGGCAGCGTTCTGGGCCAGCATACCCTCTACATCCCCGCCAAGGACCCCAACGCCGAGAGCGTTTCGGCCTACAGCGAGCTGAATGATCCCATGATGGTGCAGGACAAGACCGCTTATGTGGGCTTTGCAGCAGCCCGGGGTATGAATGTGACCTATTCCAACATCACCTTCACCACCAGCGCCTGGAACGCCAATGGCTGGCATCCCCAGGAGGCGGAGAAGGTTCCCGCCGACTACCAGATCACCAGTCCGGCCACCGCCGCCGAGACCAGCTACACCCTGGTGTTCAAGGCCAACGCCAACGGCACCGCCAACGTGTACCAGGACGGCGTCCTGCTGGAGCAGGGCCTGGCCGTCACCGCCAACACCGATCTGGCCCGGACTTACCCCATCGCCGGGACCACCACCTTCCGGGTGGAGTTTACCCCCGACCCGGCCTATAAGATTTCGGCCTTTGAGGTGCTGGACAGCTACGACACCGCCTCGATTGAAAAGACAGTCAGCGTCCGCACCGTAGGCAACGGCAGCACCATCTACGTCACCCCCGCCGGCCAGAGCACCAACGGCGGCTCCAGCTATGAGGACGCCGTGGACCTGCAGACCGCTCTGGATTACGCCGCCGCAGGCCAGACCATTCTGCTGCAGCCCGGCAGCTACGACCTGAGCGGCAAACTGCTGAAGGTCTCCCGCGGCCGCAATGGATCGGCCGAGCAGCCCATCACCCTGAAGGGCGACAACGGCTACGCCATCCTGGACTTTGGCCGCAGCGGCACCGGCTTTGAGCTGTGGGGCAATTATTGGAACGTCAGCTTTGTGAACGTCACCAACACCGCCGACGGTTCCAAGGGCATGCAGCTGTCCGGCAGCTGGTGCACCCTGGACCGGATGAACTTCTACAACAACGGCAATACCGGCCTGCAGGTGTCGGGCTCCTCGGCCGAGACCATCGCCCAGTGGCCCAGCTACAACACCATCCGCAACTGCTCTTCCATGAACAACGCCGACTCCCAGATGGAGGACGCCGACGGCTTCGCCGCCAAGCTCACCGCCGGCGAGGGCAACGTCTTTGATGGCTGCATCGCCGCCTACAACGCCGACGACGGCTGGGACTTCTTCGCCAAGGTGGCCACCGGCTCCATCGGCGCCACCACCATCCGCAACTGTGTGGCCTACCGCAACGGCTGGATCAAGGTGACCCCCGACAGCACCGAGAAGGACTGGACCTTTGCCTCGGTTTCCTGCGACGCCAACGGCACCCTGACCATTGATTCCAAGGCCCGGCAGATGGATGCCGGCAACGGCAACGGCTTCAAGATGGGCGGCTCCAACATGGCGGGCGCCCACGTCCTGGAGAACTCCATCTCCTATGAGAACAAGGCCAAGGGCATCGACTCCAACTCGGGCCTGGACATCAAGGTCTACAACTCCACCAGCTTCAACAACGGCAGCTACAACGTGGCCCTGTACACCAGCGACAAGAACGCCGTCACCGGTTATGAGGCGGAGGGCGTCCTGTCCTTCCGCACCGACGGCAAGGACATCGGCGAGCAGCTCAGCCCCCAGGGCCAGTCCAGCACAGCTATTTATGGCCGGACCAACTATTATTGGGACACCGAGACCCAGTCCAGCCACAACACCTCTTCCTCCGAGACCAAGGTGTCCCGCTTCTGGTTCTGGAACCTGAACACCCGCTGTGAGCCCACCCGCAACGCCGACGGCTCCATCAATATGCACGGCCTGCTCCTGCTGAACCAGATCGGCAAGACCTTCACCGGCGGCAATGCCGGCGCAGGCGGCGAGGCCTGGGGCCAGTCCGAGCCGGACAAGGCTACCATCTGGGTGGTGGGCGACTCCACCGTCTCAGGTTTTGAGGACGACTACTACCTGCCCCGTGAGGGCTACGGCGAGGAACTGGACAACTACCTCAACGCCAACGTCTACAATCTGGCGGTGTCGGGCGCGTCCAGCAAGGACTTCCTCACCATGGACAGCTACAAGACCCTGCTGGAGGGCAGCGACAAGGTCCCGGCCATGGGCACCGCCGCCGACACCCAGCAGTTCCTGCTGATCGGCTTCGGCCACAACGACGAAAAGACCGAGACCGCCCGCTACACCAACCCCAACGGTGACTACACCACCCCCGGCAGCTTTGCCAACAGCCTGTATGTGAATTACATCCAGCCGGCCCTGGCTGCCGGCGTCACCCCCATTGTCTGCACCCCCATTGTCCGCCTCACCGATGACAACACCACCGAGAGCTACAGCGGTGAATCGGGCCATGTCACCCAGACGGTGGAGGCCTACGGCAACGTCTTTGAGGGCGGCGACTACGCCCAGTCCATCCGCAATATGTGCGCCCAGCTGGGGATTCCCTGCATCGACCTGACCCAGCTCACCCGGGACCTGAACGTCAAAATGGGTGAGGACGCCCAGTGGATGCACGCCTTCACCGGCGCCAAATATGCCGCCGACGGCGTCACCCTGGTTCCCACCGGCCTGGACAAGACCCATACCAACAGCTACGGCGCCAAGATGAACGCCTGGCTCATCGCCAACGCCGACAGCCCCCTGAAGGCCTACAGCCGCAACAAGTCCCAGCCCAGCTACAAGGCCGACTTTGCCGACGCAGCCAACCCCGACTATGAGGTCAGCAGCTACCAGGCCCCCGCCACCACCAGCGCCCTCTGGCCCGCTTACACCGACGCCTCGGGCCGTGTGTGGAACGGCACCGTCTTTGGCGATGTGGGCGGTCAGGACAAGATCAGCGGCGGTGATTTCACCGCCCAGGTCAACGCCGACGGCTCCATCACCCTGGGCGTGGCCAACAACCGCGGCAAGATTGCCGGCAGCTCGGACGGCCTGATGATGTACTATGTCCAGCTCCCCGCCGGCACCACCTTCACCCTGTCGGCCACCGCCACCGTCCACAGCATGGCCGCCAACAACCAGGTGTCCTTCGGCCTGATGGCCCGGGATGACCTGTACATCGACACCTATGTTCCCGAGACCATGGGCGACTATGTGGCCGCCGGCACCCGGAACCAGGGCGCATTCAGCGGCTTTGGCCGCAAGAGCGGCGAACTGTACGACGGTCCCGCCGCCCAGAACGTCTACACCGCAGGGGATACGGTGGACCTGAAGATTGTGGGCACCGCCGACGGCTATACCGTCACCTACGGCGCCAATGCCCCGGCGTCGGCGGGCTTTGACTACCCCCTGACCGCGGTGGATTCCGATTACATCTATGTGGGCTTCTATGTCTCCCGCAACTGCAGCGTGACCTTCAGCAACGTCAGCCTGGAAGTCACCGGCTCGGCTGCGCCCGGCGCAGGCACCGGCACCGATGTGGCCGTCAATGTGCCCCGTCCCCTGACCATCCCCGAGAAGATTCTCCGCACCGTTCAGGGCTGGTTTGGCGTTCAGCCCCTCTGATTCCTGCCATCTCTTCCTGAGATAAACACAAAACACCCCATCCGCCTCCGTGCTCTGTGCGCGGGGCGGATGGGGCGTTTTTATGGGAAAAGGGTCAGGATGCGGCCTGCAAAGTGTCGCGCGGACAGGTTGCCGAAGAACGGTCGGAGGCGCTTCGGGGGACAATGCGCGCTTTGCGGCGGCGGGCGGCCTGACGTTCCGCCCGCTGTTCCATGGCCCAGAACCAGCGCATGGCATACACTGCGCCGAGGATGCAGGCGGCAGTCGCCGCCAGCCCGAGGGTGCCTTCTGCAAGGGCGCCCAGCGCCATCAGGATGCCCAGGGCTGCTGCCAGAATGGAGCACTTCCAAAACATGCACTTCATATCCAAGATACCTCCTCAGCACAGATCCACAACCACGTGGACAACGGTAAGTTGTTCCTGCACTTTTATGATAAACCATAACTTGGTCGTTGTCAAGAGCAAATACAACTTTTATTTGATTTTTTTGGAAGATGCTCTTTACATGGACACTTTTTAGTTGTATAATAAAACCATCAATAACCGGCGCAATGCCGATGAGCAAAGGGGAGTTTTCCATGTCGTTTTCTGAGTTACTGAAACAGTGCCGCAAAAAGCAGGGGCTCAGCCAGGCCGAACTGGCTGCAAAACTGGGGGTGACCCAGCAGGCCGTGGGCAAATGGGAGAGCGGAAAATCTTCTCCCGACCCCTCCACCGTGGCGTGCATTGCCGGGATTCTGGGCACCACCGCCGACTATCTGCTGGGGCTGTACCGGCCCGCTGCCGCCCTCACCGAGACCGAGAGCCGGTTTTTCGGCGGCTACGCCGAGAGCCTCATCCCGGTGATCGGCACCGTCAAGGCCGGGTATGGCGCCCTGGCCTTTGAGGAGGACTACGGCAAAGAGTATGCCCGGGTGAAGGACCCGGCCAACTATTTCTATCTGGTGGTCCGCGGAGACAGCATGGAGCCCCGGATTCAGGACGGCGACCTGGCTCTGGTCCACCGCCAGGACACCCTGGAGAGCGGGGACCTGGGGGTCATCGTCTATGGAGATGAGGGCGAAGGCACCCTCAAGCGCTATATTCAGCGGGGAAACTGTGTGGTGCTGCAGCCCTTCAACCCCAATTACAGCGAGCTGGTGATCAAGGGCGAGGACCTGAACCAGCTGCACATTGCCGGACGGGTGGTGGAAACCAAGACCAAGTGGTGAGCCGCCCCGGTCAGGGGGAGTGAATCATGGAACAGTCGGTGATGGAAAAGCTGACCATCCTGGCGGACAGCGCCAAATACGATGTGGCCTGCACTTCCAGCGGCTCGGGTCGCCGGAGCGGGCCGGGAGGCCTGGGCAGCTGCTATGCGCCCGGATGCTGCCACGCCTTCACCGCCGACGGGCGGTGTGTCAGCCTGTTGAAGGTGCTGATGACCAACTGCTGTTCCTTTGACTGCGCCTACTGCGTCAACCGCCGCAGCAACGATGTGCCCCGGGCCACCTTCACCCCCAGGGAACTGGCCGACTTGACCATCGCCTTTTACCGCCGCAATTACATCGAAGGGTTGTTTTTGTCCAGCGCTGTGCTGGGCAGCGCCGACTATACCACCGAACGGATGATCGAGGTGCTGCGGCTGCTGCGGGAGGAATACGGCTTTCACGGCTATATCCACGCCAAGGCCATCCCCGGCGCCAGCCCGGCCCTGATCCAGCGTCTGGGCTGCCTGGCGGACCGGCTCAGCGTCAACATTGAGCTGCCCAGCGAGGGCAGCCTGAAACGTCTGGCCCCCGACAAGGGCCGCAGTGATATCCTGCGCCCCATGGGCCAGATTGCCGCCTCGGCCGCCGCCAGCCGGGAGGCCATGACCCTTTACCGCCATGCGCCGGCCTTTGCGCCGGCGGGCCAGAGCACCCAAATGATTGTGGGGGCCACCCCCGAGAACGACTACCAGATTCTCCGGCTCACCGAGGGCCTCTACCACAAATACAGCCTCAAGCGGGTCTTTTACTCGGCCTATATCCCGGTGACCGAGGACAGCCGCCTGCCTGCCCTGGACACCAAACCGCCTCTGGTCCGGGAGCACCGGCTGTACCAGGCTGACTGGCTGCTGCGGTTTTACCGGTTCCGGGCGGATGAGATTCTGGATGAGTCCAGCCCCTATTTCAGCCCCTACCTGGACCCCAAGTGCGGGTGGGCCATCCGTCACCTGGAACTGTTCCCGGTGGACGTCAACCGCGCCCCCTACGAAATGCTTCTGCGGGTGCCGGGCATCGGGGTCAAGAGCGCCCAGCGGATCCGCACCGCCCGCCGTCAGGGCTCTTTGGGTCTGGAGGAACTCAAACGGATGGGCGTGGTCCTCAAGCGGGCTCAATATTTCATCACCTGCAGGGGCTTCACCGGGGCTCAGGGAGGCCGCGGCGCCGCCCGGCGGCAGCGGATCGCCCACGCCCTCATTGATCCCGGGGTATTCAACGCGGGCTGTGAACAGCTGAGCCTGTTCAGCGCGCCCGCCGTCCAGCAGCTGGCCGCCCAGGGCACCCCGCCTCAGCTGGCGGGCCGGCTGGTGAAAGAGGAGGCGGTCCGATGCCTGGTCAACGCCCTTTGAGGGAAGCGGATATTATCTACAGCTATGACGGCAGCCTGGCGGGCTTTTTCTGCTGTGTGTTTGAGAGTTTTGCCCGGCGGGAACTGCCCTTCGCCATCTGGGACCCCGAGGCGGAACAGCCCTCGCTCTGCCCGGTGCGGGATATCCCCACCGACCCTGAGCGGGCGGCCCGGGTCCGCCGCGGCATCCGGACCAAACTGGGCCCCGCCGCCGGCGAGAAGGTGGCCGTGGCGTTTTTGTCGGGGCAGGCGGACAAAGAACTGGTGCTGCTCCGGTTCCTGCACCATGCCTTTTCGGTGGGGCCGGGGGCCCTGCGCCAGCTGGGCCGCCCCGAAGTGGCCGCCGTCAATAACCTGGAGCGAAACGTCCAGTGGGAGGCGGAAAAACTCCGCGGCTTTGTCCGGTTTGAGGAGAGCGGCGGGATGCTGGGCGCGGTGATTCACCCCAAAAACCATGTTCTCCCCCTGCTGCGGCCCTTTTTCTGCGCCCGCATCGGCGGGGAGGACTTTTTGATTTACGACGCGTCCCACAGTGAGGTGCTGCTCCATCAGGGGGGCCAGACCCGGCTGGAAAAGCTGTCCGCGCCCCTGACTTTGCCGGAGCCGGACGCCGCCGAGGCCGAGTATCAGCGGCTGTGGAAACAGTTCTATGAGACCCTGGCCATTGCCAGCCGCCGGAACGAACGGGGCCGGATGAACCACTGTCCCAAGCGGTATTGGGCCGACATGACCGAACTGCGGGACCAGGTTTAAGGATTTGTCAACCCCGTCGGGTTGTGTTATACTGAACCCACCAAGACAACGGGAGGGCAGGCGAGATGAAAGAGATTCTGATACTGGGCGCGGGGGCGTCGGGCCTGGCGGCCGCCATCGGGGCGGCCCAGACCGGGGGCAAAGGGGTGCGGGTCACCCTGCTGGACCAGAACCCCGCCCCCGGCAAAAAGCTGCTGGCCACCGGCAACGGCCGCTGCAACCTGGACAACCAGGCCAGCGGCGACCCCCGGCGGTATTTTACCGCCTCGCCCGGGGAGCTGGCGGCCCTGCTGGAAGGCATCGGCCGGGCGGACGTGCTGGGCTGGTTCCAGGAGCTGGGGCTGGTGATCCGGGCCGACGAGGAGGGCCGCCTCTATCCCTATTCCAATCAGGCCGCCGACCTCACCGGGCTGCTGCTGCGGTGGGTGGAGCGGCTGGGAATTTCCTGCCGCACCGGCTGCCGCATTCTGGAGCTGGGGCAGAAGGGCCGCCGCTATGCCGTTCAGGTGGAGGAAGGGGGCGCCAAGCGCCTCCTGACCGCCGACCGGGTCATCTGTGCGCTGGGCGGCAGCGCCGGGCCCCAGTTCGGCACCGGCGGCTTTGGGCCTGCCCTGGCCAAACGGTGCGGCGGGGCCTGTGAGCCCCTTTACCCCTGCCTGACCCCTCTGCGCTGCGGGGACCCGGCCCGGATGCAGAAGCTTTCGGGCCTGCGGGCCCGCGGCGTGGTCACCCTGCTGGACGGGGAAACCTCGCTGGCCCGGGAAGAAGGGGAAATCCAGTTCGCCAACTACGGCCTGTCGGGCATCTGCGTCATGCAGCTGTCGGGGCTTTTGGCGCCGGGACGGGGGCCGGCCCGGCCGGTGCTGTCCCTGGATCTTTTCCCTCAACAGGAGACCGATGCCCTGGCCGGATGGTTTGCCCGCCGCGCCGCCCATCTGCCCGACCCCGGCGCGTTCTGGCAGGGCCTGATGGACCAGCGGCTGGGAGAGGCCCTCTGGGCCGATGCAGGGCTGGCGGCCTCCCCCGACCGGGTTCCGGCGGCGGGCTGGCAGGCATTGGCCCGGGTCTGCAAGGGCTGGCGGTTTGAGCAGCCCACCCTCTGCGGCTGGAAACAGGCCCAGACCACCGGCGGCGGCCTCTCTTTGAAAGAGGTGGAGCCGGATTTCCAGCTCAAGGGATGCAGGGGCCTCTACTTTGTGGGAGAGACCCTGGACTGTGCCGGCAGCTGCGGCGGCTTCAATCTCCACTGGGCCTTTGGGTCCGGACTGGTGGCGGGCCGGTCGGCGGCAAAAAGCGAGACGACATAAAGAAAACCCGGCCAGACCGGCGGTGTGAACCGCTTGTCTGCCGGGTTTTTGCTTGTTCAAGATGGGATGAGGCGCGGGGAATTAGTCCTCGTCGTCCTGGTCTGCCTCTTCTTCCTCGTCGTCGGCAGCCATGGGCTTCTTGTAGAAGATCTTGCACAGGACCGTGCTGATACCATACAGCAGGCACATGGGCAAGGCCACCATGGTCTGGGAGACGATGTCGGGCGGGGTGATGACCGCCGCCACAAAGAAGATCAGAACGATCATCACACCCCGTGCCTTCCGCATGAATTCAGGGCTGACAATGCCCATGCGGGACAGGATGATGACGACCAGGGGCATTTCAAACACTGCACCGAAGATCAAAAAGATGGTGATGCAGAAGCTGACGTAGCTTGCAATACTGGTGGTCTGAACGATGTAATCTGCGCCTTCCAGGGTGCCCATGAAGTTGAGCATGAAGGGCAGCGAAATGAAGTAGGCGAACATGACGCCCACCACGAACAGGCCCAGGCCCATCACCAGAACCAGACCAAAGAAGAAGCTCTCGCTTTTCTTCAGGCCGGGTCTTGCAAAAGCATATACATGATAGGCGATGAAGGGGATGGTGACGACCAGTGCTGCGATCAGAGCCACGCGGAAATACTGGATCAGTTTTTCCTGGGGATCGATGGAGATGAAGTTGTACACTCCATCCGCCATGGCTGTCAGAAAGTTGATCAGCTGATCGGAAATGGTCAGGAAACCGACTGCCGCCACGATGTAGATGACCGCACAGATCACCACGCGATTGCGCAGTTCCTTCAGATGGCCGCTCAGGGTCATATTCCCTTCCGGGTCCACCGCCTTAGTGCCTTTTCTGTGCTTAATGTTCGTGGCCACAATTACTCCTCGTTGTTCTTGCTCTCGGTCTTGGTCTCAGCCTTCTTGGAGGCGTCCTCGTCCTCGTCGTCGATGCCTTCCTTGAAGCCCTTCATGGTCTGGCCGAACATCTTGCCCAGCTTGGGCAGGTTCTTGGGTCCAAAGATGATCAGGACGACAATGAGGATCATAACTATTTCAGTGGTACCGATACGCATAATCTGTTACTCCTTTTTGCTTTCCGGGCTTTGGGCCCGTATCACTACTCTACACAGCCGCATTCTGCGGCCTGCTGCTTGGTTGGTGGACTGCCTCAGACCGGCGCAGCGGTCTTTTCGGGGTCAGCGGGGGCCTTGTCCGGGTCAGCCGGGGTTTCGGCAGCCTGGGCAGGGGCAGCGGCCTCAGCGGGCGCTGCGGCAGGGGCGGCTTCGGCGGCGGGAGCAGCTTCCGCAGTGGCTGCGGCGGCTGTCTCAGGGGCGGCGGGGGCGGCAGCCTCGGCGGGCTCCTCGCTCAGCTCCTCCAGCTCTTCCACCGGCTCCTCGACGGCGGCCTGGGCCTCAGCTTCCGCCTTGCTGGTCTTGCCGATGCCGGCAAAGCTCTTGGTCACGTCCTTGACGCTGTTGTCCAGGTCCTTCTTGATGTCGGTCAGGGGAGACATGGCCTCCTTGATGGGCTGCTGGATCTCGTTGAGGGGCTCGACGATGTTCTCCTGAATATCCTTGGACGCGGTGCTGGTGTACTTGCGCAGGTCGCGGAGCATCTTGCCCAGCTTGCGGGCGTATTCAGGCAGCTGATTCGGCCCGATGAATACGAACGCCACGATCACGATGACCACCAGCTCGGTAAATCCGATCTTCATGTTTTACACGATTCCTTTCCGTCTCCTTGCCGGCCGGAAACCGGCTGCTTTGACTGCGTTGATACGCCCTGCCTGTGCCGGCTGGGAACCCTCCCGGCGCCGGCCGAATTGCGGACAAAGCAAGTATAGCATATTCCGCGTGTCTTGACCAGATGTTTTTCTATGTTTTTCTCGGCTGACAGGTAAAATTTCTGCATAATGGGCGGAAAGCTCTGTTTTTTGCTTTGTATGCAGCTGGCAGGAAGTTCACTAATCTTGTACCAAAAAAATAGAGACGGATTATGAGGCGTGTATGAATTTTTTGTGAATAATAGAAAAAACGTCGTAACGGTGCGAGAAATGCCAAAAATGAGAAAAAACAGCGGAGAAATCTTGTTTTCTCCATATTGGAATATAAACGTTGGTTTATACAGAATCGCGGTAAAAGGGACAGGCCGCCGGGACCCGTCTGTCCGGCGCAAAAAGCCCCCGTCCGGCGGGGAGACCGGGCAGGGGCAGGGAGATATGGTGCAGGGGGTAACCAGCGGGGAAAAACGCTGCCCGCTATTACAAAAAGGAGTGCGTGAGAGACGGCTCAGTTCAGCTTGAGGTCGCCTTCCTTGATCCAGCCCATCTGGCGCTCGATCTCGCAGAACAAAACGCTGAGGACGGCGGGCAGCACGAAGCAGAGCAGAAGCATCCCGATCCAGTCCCAGGAGGTGATAGCCGCCTTGGCTCCCGAGGCCAGATCGCTGACCCAGCCGGTGTACACACCGATGGGGCCCACCAGGCCGCAGGTGCCCATGCCCGAGGAGACGGCTGCGCCGTTCATCTCAAAGTGGAACAGACAGGTGGCCAGAGGTCCGGTGATGGCGCTGGCCAGGGTGGGGGCGATCCAGATGCGGGGATTGCGGACGATGTTGCCCATCTGGAGCATGCTGGTGCCCAGGCCCTGGCTCACCAGGCCGCCGACCCCGTTTTCGCGGTAGCTCATCACCGCAAAGCCCACCATCTGGGCGCAGCAGCCCGCCACCGCGGCGCCGCCGGCCAGACCGGTCAGGCCCAGGGCGGCGCAGATGGCCGCCGAGGAAATGGGCAGGGTCAAGGCCACGCCCACAATCACCGACACCAGAATGCCCATCACCAGGGGGGACTGCTCGGTGGCCCACATGATCAGGGTGCCCACCCGGTTGGCGGCCTCGCCGATGGGGGCCGCAATCAGCAGGGCCAGGGCCACGCCCGAAAAGATGGTCACCAGCGGGGTGACCAGAATGTCGATGCGGGTCTCTTTGCTGACGGCCTTGCCCAGCTCAGCCGCCACAATGGCGATGAGCAGCACCGCCAGAGGGCCGCCGGCGCCGCCCAGAGAGTTGGAGGCCCAGCCCACCGTCACCAGACTGAACAGCACCAGGTTGGGGGCGTGGAGGGCGCAGCCGATGGCGCAGGCCATGGCGGGGCCGCTCATGGCCGAGGCGTATCCGCCAATGGTAATCAGCATCTCCACCCCCAACTGCTGGCCCAGGGTGTTCAGGATGGTGCCCATCAGCAGGCTGGCGAACAGGCCCTGCGCCATGGCGCCCAGCGCCTCAATCAGGTAGCGCTGAGGGGTGATGACAATATCTTTGCGTTTTAAGAAATCTTTCACATTTTCCATCTTCCTACCGCCTTTCCGGTCCAAGGGCCGGCCTCCGGCCCGCAAATGTTCTGCATCAGATGGTCCATAGTATATCATACAGGTGTCAAGACAACAAGACGCCGGGGGAAAATTGGGCGATATGCCAGAAATTGCCGGAAAAACGTGCAATAATTCTGTCTCCGGAAGCGTTTTACTCCCAGTGAGCCTCTGTCTTGTGAAACCCGGCCGGCAGCCGGGACGCTCCCGGGAGCGTCCGGCGGACCCCTTTAAAGATTGACGGCAGAGCGCATTCTGGTGTATACTTAAAACATAATTTTTGGATGTTATGGAGGCTGAGCGAAACGGAATGAGACGAAAGATTTCGACCTTGTTTTCAAGAAAATCAGGAAGGGGCCGCGATCTGGGCCAATGCGTAGCCGCACTGGTCATTGCTCTGACCCTCACTGTGACGGGTGCCGCAGGGTATGCGGCGTCCATTTTTGAGCCGCAGACCCTGCTGGTGGAGCCCGCGGCGGTATATGATGAGGAAAACGACCTTTACACCGTCCCGGAGCAGGACGCCGAAGAACCGGCTGCTGAGGCTGAGGACCAGGTGTCTGAGAGCCAGCAGGCCGCTTCGGAGGCCGCTGAGCCGGTGAAGGAGACTGCCCCCGAGACGGCGGAAGAGCCCGCCGAACCGGCCGTGCAGCCCCAGGAGCCCGCAGCGGAGGAGCCCGCTGCCGCACCCCAGGACAGCGAGCCTGTGACCGATACCAACGCCGCTCCGGCGGAGGATGCGGAAGCCGCCGCCGAGCCGGTGGAGACCGATGTCCCGGCGGCTGAGCCGGTGAATCAGCCGGTGCTGGAAGAAGAAAACGGCCTGACCGAGATGGAAGTGCCGGTGGTTTACGCCACCAACGGCGAGAGCGTCTGGCAGGAGATGGACAGCGCCCTGGCCGCCGAGGACCCCCTCCAGGCCCGGTATGAGGCCACCACCATCACCCCGGACAGCAACGGCCGCATCACCCTGACCCCCGAGGAATTCAACCTGATGCTGGAAAACCAGAGCATCGACTGGGACAAAGAGAACTGCTTCACCTGGTTCTTCAACTGGCTGTTCAACTGGCTGTTCCCCGAGAAGGAGACGCCCTCCTATTCCGGCTGGCGCACCGAGGGCGGCAAGACCTATTATTATGACCCCGTCACCCACGAAAAGGTGACCGGTCTGCAGACCATCGACGACAAGATCTATTACTTCGACGCCAAGGGCGTCCGTCAGGACAACGTGACCTTCGGCATCGACGTGTCCCGCTACCAGCAGAAGGTGGACTGGAAGAAAGTCAAGGCGGCCGGCGCCTCCTTTGTTATCATCCGCATCGGCTACCGCGGCTATGAGACCGGCGCCCTGGTGCTGGACTCCATGTTCGAGAACCATTTCGCCGGAGCCAAGGCCGCAGGCCTGAAGGTGGGCGTGTACATTTTCAGCCAGGCCATCAATGAGGACGAAGCACGGGAAGAGGCATTTGCCTGCGCTTACGTCCTGAATGGCCGCAAGCTGGACTACCCTGTCTACTTCGACAGCGAGTACAGCACCTCCTCCCACACCGGCCGCGCCGACAACCTGTCCAAGGCGCAGCGCACCGCCTGTGCCGTGGCCTTCTGCGAAGAGCTGAAGAAGTACGGCTATGAGCCCGGCGTGTATGCGTCCACCAGCTGGTTCCAGAATCATCTGGACCTGTCGGCCCTGAAGGGCTACCGCATCTGGAACGCCCACTACGGCATCAGCGCCCCTGCCATGGATTGCGACATGTGGCAGGGCAGCTGTACCGGCAAGCTGACCGGCGTGAGCAGCAGCGGCCTGGATCTGAATATCAGCTACATGGGATAATCAGCGCGCTGCAAGCGCGTCACAAAGAGAAAAAGATGGTTTGGGGGCAAACGCTATGGACCGCGACCACATCGGCCTGATCGCCTCAGATATGGATTACACCCTGCTGGATGAAAACGGACAGCTGCCCGAAGGCTTTACCGAGCTGGTACGGGCGCTGAAAGAGGAGGGGATCTACTTTGCCGCGGCCAGCGGCCGGCCCCTCTATACCCTGGAAGCCATGTTCCCCGATCTGCGGGACCGCATGGCCCTGATCGGGGACAATGGCGGAGCCATCCGCTGGCGGGGCCGGGACATCTACCAGTCCCGGATGCCCACCGCCGATTATCGGGAAATGGCCATTGCCACCCGGGAGGCGGGGGACATCGGTGTCCTGTGCGGGCTGGAGAGCGCCTATGTGGAGCGCCAGTACCAGAGCTATGCCCGGGTGCTGGGCCAGTTCTACACCCGCGTGACCTATGTGGACGACCTGACGGTTCTGGACGTCCCGGCGGACAAGTACACCATCTACCTGCCCCGGGGCAATTCTCAGGAGGCCTACGACAAGATCTACGGCGACCTGTACGGAGAGCGGTTTTCGGTGGCGGTAGCCGGGGCCAACTGGGTGGACATCATGAACCGGGGCGTGGACAAAGGCGCCGCCCTGCGGGCGCTGGGACGAAGCCTGAACCTGACTTCGGCCAACCTGATGGCGTTTGGCGATACCTACAACGACGCCGAAATGCTCTGCACCGCCAAATACGGGTTCCTGATGGCCAACGGCAGCCAGGATCTGCGGGCCCGGGTATCTTTCCTGGCCCCGCCCCACTGGGATCAGGGCGTCATCCGCATCATGCGCCAGGTCTTGGACCAGGGCGGCTGGGTCTCACCCACCGACTTCAACCCCGCCCACTGACGTCCTTTTTCTTGAAAGAAAAAGGACGCAAAAAGAACTTTACTGGGTACCATACACTCTGGCCGCTCTTTATAACGTTTGTGAGAGTTGCAGACTGTGCCGCACTCACGTTTCGTCCGGGCTGTGCCCGGGTACGATGCAAAGTCCATCATAGCCTGGTTATCCCGAGTTTCAGCGGTGTTCTGCACCGGTATGTCTCCAAAATCGATCAAAGACAAAATCTTCGCTCCATTTGGGGCGGGGATTTTTTATTTTAAAGTGTGTTTTCTGCCGTTCGGGGTGACATGAATTTTTGCCCGTCCACCGCCACAAATTTTTGAATCAGAGGGCAGAACCGGGGGATTTCCTCCGCCCCTTCCGTCCTCAAAACGGCTTGTATCCAAGACGGGCCTTTCCCAACTATATAAAATAAAGCAAAAATGGGAAAATTTGAAATCGGGTCTTGACACCGGGGGGGGTATGGTATTATAGGCACACAAAGGAAAGGACCTTCCTTTGAACCTGTTTTGGGTCTCTATCTTTTTACACCATTAAGGAGGAAAAATTAACTATGAAGCTCAAGAAAATTGCTTCTCTGATGCTCGCTGGCGTTATGGCTGTCAGCATGCTGGCTGGCTGCTCTGGCAAGGGCGAGACCAAGCCCGAAGAGCCCGCTACCGGTGTGAACGCTACCACCGTGATCGCTGCTCTGGATAAGGATACCACCAAGAATGTTACCTTCACTGCTTCTGCTTCTCTGCAGGCTACCGCTGAGAAGGCTGTGACCTATGTCAATGATGGAGTTGTGAGTAAGTTCGATGTGAGCCTGCTGAAGAAAGTTGATACCAAGCTTTCCGATGTGAGACTGCCTGCTCCTGGTAAGAGCGGTACCTCAGGCACTACTGGCGCACAGGATAGTGTTGCACAGAGCCACACCTTCGTTGTGAATAGCGGTTCTCTGTACGGTGCCAGCGATAAGGCTACCGTTGATGCTCTGGCTAAGGCTATTGCTGCAGCCGGTGTTAGCGATGGTGGCATTGGTATGAGTGCTCTGCCCACCGAGAGCGGTAACTACGCTGTTACAGGTGTTGAGACCTACAAGTTTGATTTTGCCTATACTGCTGATGTGGCTGTGGTTTCTACTGCAAACGACAATGGTCAGGTGACTTATTACGCTGTTGTTACCCTGACTCGCACCCCGACCCGTACTGCTGTCGAGGCCTAATCTTTAAATTCTACTTATAACAAATACAGAGCACCATACTGTATTTGATGTAAGGGGCTGCCAGGTGTGAGACCGCCTGGCGGCCCGGGTAATAACCCATCCGATGTGGCGACAAAGGGGAATAATTAACCACTATTCCTTCTGTTGTTGATCGCACCAAAACAAAAGAACTTTTGCGTCACGAAAGATAGGGTCCCTCTGCGAGGGCCGGCTCCCACGAGCTGGCCCTCGCATTGTTTGTTATAAGGGAAACGTACAGAATAGAGAATGCACCCTGTGTCCAGAGCCCCGCTGGGGCGAGCCCGCAGGGCTGGGGGAAGAGAAACTCCCCGCTCCTTTTGCAGGAACGGGGATTTGTGATTTTATAGAGCTTTTTTCGGGTCAGAAAATTAGGTCTTGAAGCAGTTTGCATCGTACCGTGCCGCAGGCACAAACGCCGGGAATGAGCCGGAGCGTAAAGGCCCTGTAGAACCTTGGGAGACCCGCAAACTGCATGGTACCCAGTGAAGCCCTCTTGCGCTTAGCCAATTTTCTCTGCGGGCATGAATGCCCTTGTGAAAATTGGAGCGCTGCGCCAGCGGCGGCTCCCTGTTTCATCCACTGGATGCGGTCGCCGCCGCTGCCTTTTGCTTCCTTTTTCTTTCAAGAAAAAGGAAGGCAAGAAAAAGAAAGTCAGGAGAAAGAAATGAGGAAGGAAGTGGTGTGATCCTCCTGGCCGCTGATGTGGTAGGCGGGCTCCACGTCGGTGCCCCAGCTGTCGATGCCGCCTACGCCGCGAACGGCGCCCATCACCGTCAGGACGGTGCGGCTCACCGGCGGCAGCTCGTCCCGGTGGGCGGCGTTCTCCAGCTCCTGGGCCGTGTAGGGCAGTGCCGAGAAGGCAAAGGGCTTGCCGTCTGCCATCTGCACCGTCAGAGACGACGTGGTGCGGCGGGCGGTGTCCTGCTGTTCCAGGGTCAGGGTGTGGGTGCCCATGTGGACGCCGCAGTCCTGGGGAACCAGATAGGCCGGGATGTGGGGCTCTTCGGCCCAGCGGCCGAAGGTCGCGCCGCGGAACCGGTCGGGGTAGGTCTCTCCCGACAGGCCGGTCCAGCAGACCCGTGCGGCAGGCCGCAGGGTGGACAGACGAACGCCGAACACCGGCAGCTCGGGAGCGCCCTCGGCGCCGTGATAATGGGCGTCCACCCGCAGGGCGCTGCCCGTTACCGTGTACAGGATGTCGGCAGAGGTGCCCGGCACCGACGGGAATGCAAAAGTATAGCGGATGCGGACGCACGAGGCGGTCTTTTCCTCCACCTTCCAGCCCGTCACCTGGGGGTAGGCGTCGGCGGCCATCCAGGCGGCGCTCCGAATCGGGAATCCGCAGCCCTTGTCGTTTTCGGTGGCGGCACGCCAGAGGGCGGGCCGCGGCGCACGCCAAATCCACTCGTTGCCGTCGGCGGTGCGCAGGGAGGCCAGGCCGCCCTCGGTATAGGAGAACTGCAGCTCAAACCGGTCGCCCCGGACGCCCAGGTTCACGTCGCCCTCGGTGATGGTCAGGGGACCGCCGGCCCGCAGGGCAGGCAGGGTGCAGGTGGCTGCCCGGCGGGCGTTTTCGGCGTCGTGGGCGGCGCGGTGGGCCGGCGTGTCGTACCAGTAGCGGGCTTCCTGCATGGCCGGCTTTTCAGCGCCGTCGGCAAAGACGATGCCGTTGCCGCAGAAGGCGTAGTCGGTGGGACGCTCCCCGAAGTCGCCGCCATAGCCCAGCCGGCGGCCGGCAGGGCCGTCCTGCCACAGGGCCTGGTCCATATAGTCCCAAATGAATCCGCCCTGATACTGGGGGTACTCGTCGATCAGGCGGATATAGCTCTCCATGCCGCCCAGGCTGTTGCCCATGTCGTGCATGTACTCGCAGAGGATGAAGGGCTTGGCGGGTTTGCTTTCCAGATAGGCGCGGATCTCGTCGGGTTTGGCGTACATCCGGCTCTCCATGTCGCTGATCCGGTCAAAGGCCCGGCAGTGGAACACGCCCTCGTAGTGGACCAGACGTCCCGGGTCGTTGGCGTGGAAAAAGTCGCTCATGGCCAGGATGTCCTCGCCGGCATAGGACTCGTTGCCGCAGCTCCAGATCAGGACGGCGGTGTGGTTTTTGTCCCGCTCGAACATGGACCGGGCCCGGTCCACCACGCAGTCCTTCCACTCGGGCAGGCTGCCCGGCACGTTCCAGGAGGGCTCCACCGCCCCCATCTTCTGCCAGGAACCATGGCTTTCCAGGTTGGCCTCGTCGATCATATAGATGCCGTTCTGGTCGCACAGGTGATACCACAGGGTCTGGTTGGGGTAGTGGCAGGTGCGGACGGCGTTGATGTTGTTCCGGCGGAAGGTCTCCATGGCCCGGAACATATCCTCGGGACCGATGGCCCGGCCAGCCTCGGCGCTCCACTCGTGGCGGTTGACGCCGTTGAAGATGATCCGCTGGCCATTCAGCTCCATGACGCCCTGGTTCATCCCGAACCGGCGGAAGCCGGTCTCATAGGGCACCGTCTCCTGGACTTCCCCGGCGGCGTTCCGCAGGGTCAGGGTGACCTGATAGAGGGCGGGGTCGCTGTGATCCCACTTGCGAATCCGGGGCAGGGTCACCGGCTGGCCGTAGAAAAAACCGTCCTCTGCGGCCTGCAGGGGCATGGGGCCATCCCAGATGACGCCGCCGCCCGGCGCGGTCACAGTGCACTGAAGGGTACAGCCCTCCAGCGAGGCCCCCTGGGCGGCGCTGAGCCGCAGGCGGGGGGACAGGGTGCCGGTGGTGTTGTCGGTCTCCAGACCGGCCCGCAGCCACAGATCCTCGATGTGCAGGGCGGGTTTGGCGTAGAGATACACCGGGCGGAAGATGCCGAAGAACCGGAAAAAGTCCTGGTCTTCCAGCCAGCTGCCGCTGCAGTGCTTGTAGACCTCCACGCACAGGCGGTTTTCGCCTTCCTGCAGATAGGGCGTCAGGTCAAAGTCGGCGGGGGTAAAGCTGTCCTCACTGTAGCCCACAAACTGCCCGTTGCACCAGCAGTAGAAGGCCCGCTCCACGCCCTGGAAGGAGACGCAGACCCGCTTGTTCTGCAGGGCCTGGTCCAGGACAAAGGTCTTGACGTAGCTGCCCACAGCGGTGTCCTCCCAGGCAATCTGGGGCGGCCGGATGGCCCGGCGGCCATCCCAGGGGTACATGGTGTTGATGTACTGAATCTGACCATAGCCCTGCAGCTCGATGTGGCCGGGGACGGCGATCTCGCCGAAGCCGTCCAGACAAGCGCCGGCCTGCCAGAAATCAGCCGGCCGCTGATCGGGGCAGGGGCTGTAGGCGAACTGCCAGGGGCCGTCCAGGCTCTGGCGCAGCCCGTCGCCGGCGGCGTCGTACCAGGTGTGATCGGAGTGAGCGTCCAGCCGGTTGACCGCGAAAACCCGCGGATCTTCCAGCCAGCTCAGCTCGGGGCGGGAAGCGTTCATAGGGGGTACCTCCTTGCAAAAACCAGGCGGATGTAACAAAACCATTCTACATATGATTGTACCTTTGGGGCATAGCGCTGTCAACGCGAAAATCGCCCGTGAAAGATAGAGGAATGTTGCGTCCCCGCCGGCAGGCGGCGGGACACGCGGGGGCAAAATGAAACTTTTTGTAATTTCCTCTTGACAATACGGCAGAAAACTGGTATCATAAATGGGCATTCGGTACGGCGTATGGGGTGCCCACGAGGAGAGATGTCCGAGTGGTTTAAGGAAGCAGTCTTGAAAACTGCCGTGCGGCAACGCACCGTGGGTTCGAATCCCACTCTCTCCGCCATTTTTAATTGAATCAGTTTTAGCTGACTTTGCTCTGGAGTAGTACTCAAGAGGCCGAAGAGGCGCCCCTGCTAAGGGCGTAGGTCGGGAAACCGGCGCGAGGGTTCAAATCCCTCCTACTCCGCCAGAAAAGCACCAGGAACCACAGGATGGTTTCTGGTGCTTTTTTCATTGTCCGGGCGTCTTATTCGGCCAGCGAGAAGGTGACGGTCACGTTGCCGCGGCCCAGGGCGTCGGCCCAGCCGGTCAGGTTGTTCACCCGGCCCAGCCGGGTATAGCTCCAGCTGTTGGAGCCGTAGAAAAGGACGATCTGGTCCCCCTGGTACAGGACGATGTCTCCTGCATGGGTGGTGGTCTGGCGGTCGTTGGCGGGCAGGCTCTCGCCCAGGGGGCCTACCTTTTCAAATCCGCCGTAATTTTGCAGCCGCTGGGCCAGGGCCCGGGCGGTGTTGTTTTGTTCCAGCGTGGCCGCAAAGGTGCGGCCGTTTACCTGCAGTTGGATGGTCATGGTTTCTGCCTCCTTGGAAGGAATGGATGAAGCGGCCGCCGTCGGGGCGGGGCTGGACGCCCTGCTGGATGGGGTTTCGGCCGGGAGAGGGGCCGTACAGCTTCCCAGAAGCACCGCGGCCAGAACGCACCCCAGCAGCCGGAAAACAAGCGTATTCATGGACAGGACCGCCTTTCAAAGTAAGATGCGGGGCGGGCTGTGCAGCCGTCCCGTTTTCAGTATAAAACCGGCCGGGAGAAATAGCAAATACCTGTCTCCCATGGGCTGATATAACCTCTGGGCATAACAAAAAGGTCCGGACAGGGCGCGCAGGGCGTCCGGTTCGGACCTTTTGTTATTTAATAGGTATTGCAGCGGGGAGAGGGCCGGGGATTATTCCCAGGCCGGGGCCGCCGGCATCCGGCACAGCCGGTGATAGAAGAAGGAGAAGCAGATCAGATGCACCGTGAAGGTGACCGCCCAGGTGACAGGATAGGACAGGTACAGGACGGTCAGGTTGTGGAAGGATGCAAAGACGGTGTAAATCCAGATGACCCGCAGGACACAGGCGCCGGTCAGGGAGACGATGGTGGGGGTGACGGCAGCGCCCATGCCGCGGACCACGCCGCAGGTCACATCCATCAGGCCGCAGATCAGGTAGGGCAGACAGATGATGCGGATGCGTTCCAGGCCGTAGGGGATGATCTGGGGGTCGGAGGAATAGATGGACAAAAGTTCCCGCCCGAAGAAAACCGCCAGCCCGCCCAGGGCCAGGCCGATCACCGACACAATCAGGAGGCAGTCCCGCAGAATCAGGGGGATGCGCTCCTTTTTGCCGGCGCCGATGTTCTGGCTGGTGAAGTTGAGGGCCGCCTGATAGACCGAGTTCATGGCGGTGTAGACGAAGTTCTCGATGTTGGAGGAGGCGGTGCCGCCGGCCACCGCCAGGGTCCCGAAACTGTTGATGGAGGACTGAATCAGGACGTTGGAGATGGAGAACACCGCGCTCTGGATGCCGGCGGGCAGGCCCACCCGGACAATCTGCACCAGCACCGGCTTGCACAGGCGCATTTCCCGGGGGTGGAGCTGGTAGTGGGTGCCCGGTTCACTCAGGCACTGGATCACCAGGAACGCCGAAAGATACTGGGAGATGGAGGTGGCCAGGGCGACGCCCGCCACGTCCATCTGTAAGAACAGGACGAAGATGACGTTCAGGCCGGCGTTGGTGATGCCGGCGGCGGTCAGGAAAAACAGGGGGCGGCGGGTGTCGCCGGTGGCCCGCAGGATGCCTGCGCCGAAGTCATAGATCATCATGGCGGGCATGCCCACAAAGACGATCCGCATGTAGAGGATGGACTGGTCCAGCAGGTCGGCGGGGGTGTCCATCCAGCGCAGCAGAATGGGCATCAGGGGGACGCCCACCGCCACCAGCACCACGCCGCAGAACAGAGCCAGAAGCAGGGCGGTGTGGACGGTGTCGTGGACCCGCCGCCAGTCCTGGGCGCCGTAGCTGCGGGCCATCACCACGCTGCAGCCGATGGACAGGCCCAGGAACAGGTTGACCATCAGGCTGTTCAGGGAGGAGGTGGCGCCCACCGCCGCCATGGCGCTGCTGCTGGCGAACTGGCCCAGCACGATGATATCCGCCGCGTTGAATAAGAGCTGTAAAATACCCGAAGCCATCAACGGGATGGAAAAGCGCAGCAGATTGCCCACCAGAGGGCCGCTGCACATATCCACATCAGGGGAATGCCGCTTCATTTGTTGTGCCTTCTTTCCGCAATAATCGTGTAAAAACCCAAGATTCTCCGCAAGAGAAACAAACGTCTCCTAGTTTACTCCACTGCCGCCGGAAAAGCAAATATCTATTTTGTATACATGGATGCGCGGATTGTATAACAGAGCCCTCCCTCCCTCCGGCGCCGGGGACAAGGCCCCGGGGCGCAGTTTTCTGCGGGAAAAACGCCGGGAAATCCGGTCCAAAAGGCCACACTGGCCGCCGGTGCGGCGCTGTGGTAGGCTGAGACCGGAGAAAACCGCAGAAAGGAGGGCAGAACCCATGCAGTACAACAGCGGCCCGGACCGTTTCACAGGCGGCTGACGCCGGAAAGGAGGATTATGAAGGATATCATTGACGTGAGCCGCTACCAGGGGGTGATCGACTGGGAGCGGCTGGCGGGGAAGATCGGCGGCGCCATGCTCAAGACCGTGTCCACCAACAAGAGCTTCGGCGGCATCTACATCGACCCCCAGTTTGAGCGCAACTATGCCGAGTGCAGCCGGCTGGGGATTCCGGTGGGGGTGTACTACTACACCTATGCCCAGGACGTCCAGACGGCCGCCGCCGAGCTGGCCATGCTGCGCCAGGCGCTGACCGGCAAAACCCTGACCCTGCCGGTGGCGGTGGACGTGGAGGACAACAAGCTCAAGCCTTTGAGCGCCGACGCCCTCACCGATCTGGTGGCCTATGCCGCCGACACCATCGAGAGCTGGGGCCTGTACGCCATGGTGTACACCTATACCTATTACGCCAACACCGAGCTGGATATGGACCGTCTGGCGGCCTACGATTTGTGGATTGCCGACTATCGCGGCCAGCGCCCCGCCCGCAGCCACGGGATGTGGCAGTACACCAGCACCGGCCAGCTGGAGGGCATCGCCGGAAACGTGGACATCTCCCACGCCTACAAGGACTATCCCTCCATCGTCACCCGGGCGGGCCTGACCGGGCTGCGGGGGTGATGGAATGGAGAGCGTCATCGCGGCCGCCCTGTCGGGGGCGGTGACCCTGGTGGGGGTCCTGATCGCCAACAGCAAAAGCCAGGCCGTCACCGACACCAAGCTGGAGGAGCTGACCCGGGAGGTCCGGCTCCACAACAACTTTGCCCAGCGGGTGCCGGTGCTGGAAGAAAAGATGAAGGTCGCCGACCACCGCATCGGGGACCTGGAAAACAAACTGGAACACCTTACTTAAAAGAAAGGAGTATGCCATGAACGAAATTTCCATTGGCACCATTGCCCGCACCGCCTGCCTGGCCCTGGCTCTGACCAACCAGCTCCTGTCGGCGGCAGGCAAGCCGGTGCTGCCCATCGAGGACAGCCAGCTGGAACAGCTGGTGACTTCGGGCCTCACCGTGGCCGCGTCCCTGGCCGCCTGGTGGAAAAACAACAGCTTTACCCCGGCGGCCATCCGGGCCGACGAGGCTCTCAAGGCCTTCCGCGGGCAGTAAGCTGGTGAAACAAGGGTGATACCGCTTGACAAAGGGCGGGGGAGATAGTACACTCAACACAAGGAACTTCATCACCTTCACATAAAAGATGAAGAAGATTCACAAGTGGGGAAGTGTATCGGATGACTTTGTTTTCGTATGAGATCTTCGACGCGGTGGCGCGGCAGGGCAGCTTCAACAAGGCGGCCCAGCAGCTCCATCTGACTCCCTCCGCCATCAGCCACGCAATCGCCGTGATGGAGGAGGAGCTGGGCTTTGCCCTGTTCACCCGCGGCAAAAGCGGCGTGACCATGACCAGCTACGGCGCATCCCTTTACCCGGCCATTCGGGCGGTGCTGAACAGCGATGAAGCCCTGCAGCAGAGCATTGCCCGCCTCAACGGCCTGGAAAAGGGCAAGGTTCGCCTGGGGACCTTCAGCTCGGTGTGCACCCATCTGCTGCCGGGCATCCTCCAGAGCTTCAAGGCCCAGTATCCGCAGATCGACGTGGAGGTCTATCAGGGCACCTACGACGACGTCAAGGAATGGCTGCGCAGCGGCCAGGTGGACATCGGTTTCCTGGCCTCCAGCTGTCAGGAGGAGTTCACCCTGACCGAGCTGCTGCGGGAGCCGCTGCTGGCCCTGCTGCCGGCCGACTGGCCCGCTCCGCCCGACGGGGTGATGACCCCCGCCATGATGAGCCAGAAAAACTTTGTGGTGCAGGGCGACGCCACCGACGCCGACATGCGCCGGTTTTTGAAGAAGTACAAGATCGGGGTTCAGCGCTGCTGCCATGTCATCGATGATATGGCCAACATCGCCATGGTGGAGGCCGGCGTGGGCATGTCCATCCTGCCCCAGCTGACGGTGAAGGACTGCCAGGCCAATATCCAGATCCTGCCCATCGAGCCCTCGGAGGAGCGCGTGGTGGGTCTGGCTCTGCCCCGACCCTCGGCCATGGCCCCGGCGGTGGAACAGATGTTCCGCCACATCGTGGACTACTGCACCGCCGGCAAGGCGGAAGCCTGAGCGTTCATCGGAAACCGCAAAAAGCGGCAGCTGTGAAAACAGCTGCCGCTTTTGCAGTTATTGGGTCTCCCGCATGGGCCGGCGGAAGGTGAAATTCTGGATGCGGTCAATGAGGTAGGAGGACAGGGTGACGGTAATCAGGGAGAAGGCGATGCGGGTCAGGGGGATGTAGCTGAGGGAGAGGAACAGGACCACCAGGTCGGTGAACAGGTAAGAGCGGGACAGCCGCCACCCGCTGACCCGGGAAATGGTGAGGGCCAGGGCGTCGTCGCCGCCGCTGGACCCGCCCTGCCGCACAATGATGCCCACCCCGACGCCCACAAACAGGGCGCCCGCCAGGGCCGCCATCAGAGGATGGCCGGACAGGTCGGGCAGCATGGGCGGGAACTGTTCCCACAGCTTGTAAAACAGGGACACGCTGAGGGTGGAAATGGCGGAAATCTTGATGAAGCCGCCGCCCAGATACTTGAAGGCCAGCAGATAACAGCTCAGGTCCAGCACCGGGGTGATGAAGGCGGGGGAAACCCCCAGCCAGTGCTCGACGAACAGCATCAGGCCGATGACGCCGCCCTCGGTGATGCCGGTCTGCTGGTGAATGTTGTGGATGCCGAAGGTGGCGATCATGGCGCCCAGAAGGATGAGCCCCACCCGCCGGAAGGTGATTCCCTCTCCCAGACGGCGGAGCCAGACGGATACGGTGCTGCGAGACATACAAACTCCTCTTGCATTGCGGATTGATTTCATTACAATGATAGTATAAAGGATATAGTAACTATAGTGTCAAGGGGGCAGACATGGAAAATCTCTTTTCGATCGGCGAGGTGGCCCGCTATCAGAACATCTCCAAGCAGACCCTGATTTTCTACGACAAAATCGGGCTGTTCCGGCCCACCTGGGTGGACCTGGACAACGGCTACCGCTATTACAGTGCCAGCCAGATCGACTACCTGGACACCATCCTGATTATGAAGAAGATCGGTTTCTCCCTTCAGGAGATCCGGGCCCATATGGAGCACTATGACCTGGACAGCAGCCTGGCCACCCTGCACCGTCAGCTGGATGTCATCGACCAGAAAATCGAGGAGCTGCGGATGCTCCGCAGCCGGGTCCAGAACCGGTGCGGCCAGATGGAGGCCTCGCTGGCCCACTGCCGGCCGGGGCAGAACATCGGCCTGGAATACGCCGGGGAACAGTATCTCCTCTGCCGGCCGGTGGAGCCGCCCTGTACCCTGCGGGAAATCAGTGTGGCCACCAAGCAGTGCTTTGCCGAGGCTTTCCGGGAGAAACTGCCGGTGTTTTTCCAGTGCGGGGTGGTGGTGCCGCGGGAGCGGATTTTGGCGGGGCGGTACACCGAGGCCTCCCTGGCCTTTCTGCCCATCGAAAAGACCGACCAGGCCGGGAACATCCATCGGATGCCGGCGGGACGGCTGGCCTGCATCTACCATGTGGGGGATTATCTGTCGGTGGGCCGGTCCTACCGGCAGCTGCTGGACTATTGCCGGGACAACGGCCTGCGGATCGTGTCCGACGCCTACGAATTCTGCATCAACGACTACCTCACCACCCACGACGAGAGCGAATACATCACCAAAATCGCCTTCTATGTGGAAAACGAGGCCCAGGAAAACTGACAACAAAAACGCCCCGCCGGTTTCAGGACCAGCGGGGCGCTGTGTTATGTGACGTTATGCAGATTCCGAGGAGCGGGAGAAGCGGCGGGGCGCCGGGTTCTCGTTTTCCTCAGGCCGGGGCGGGATGGGGGTCAGGCGGATTTCCGCCACCCGGCGGCGGGCGGTGTGGGTGACCACGCCGCTGTAGTTCCCCAGCCGGAAGCCGTCCCCCACCTTGGGCAGATGGCCGGTCAGGTCCTGCAGCAGGCCGTTGACGGTGTTGGAGTCGGTCTCCTGGGGCGGGATGTCCAGTTTGTCGTACAGGTCATCCACGCTGGCCGAGCCGGACACCAGCCAGCTGCCGTCCGACTGCTGGCGGAAGTCCTCCACCGCCTCGTCGTGTTCGTCCCAGATTTCGCCCACCAGCTCCTCCAGGATGTCCTCCAGGGTGATGATGCCCTCGGTGCCGCCGTATTCGTCCACCACCACCGCCATGTGATGGTGCTCCTCGCGGAAGGTGCGGAGCATGGCGGAGATCTTGGTGGTGCCGGTGGTGAACAGGGCCGGGGTCACCAGGCTCTGTAAGGTGGTCTGCTTGTGGAGGCGGGCCAGATAATAGTCCTTTTCGTGGACCACGCCGATGATGTCGTCGATGGTGCCGTGATAGACCGGCAGACGGGAATAGCCCGATTCGGCAAAGACCTGGGCCAGCTCCTCCAGCGGGGTGGTATCCCGCACGGCCACCACGTCCACGCGGGGGGTCAGGATTTCCTGGACCTCCACGTCGTCGAACTCAATGGCGCTGCGGATCAGCTCGCCCTCCCGGTCGGTCAGCTCGCCTTCGCTCTCGGCCTCCGAGACCATGGTGATCAGCTCGCCCTCGGTGATGGTGTCGGGCTCCTCCTGGGCGCGGAAGAAATGGCCGATCAGCTTTTTCCACTGGGTGAACAGCCAGTTCAGCGGGGTCAGCAGGGTGACAATCACCTGCAGGATGGGGGCCACCGCGGTGGCGAATGCCTCGGGGGATTCCTTGGCCATGCTCTTGGGGGTGACCTCGCCGAAGATCAGCACCACCAGCGTCAGCACAATGGTGGAGAGGGTGGGGCCCTTTTCGGCGCCCACCAGCTGGATAAAGAGAACGGTACCCAACGAGGAGGCCGAGATGTTTACGATGTTGTTGCCGATGAGGATGGAGGACAGGAGCTTGTCATACTGCTCCGCCAGCGCCAGCACCCGCGCGGCCTTTTGGTCGCCGTTTTCGGCCCGGTTTTTCAGCCGGATCTCGTTCAGAGAGGAATAGGCGGTCTCGGAAGCGGAGAAAAAGCCGGAAAGAGCGATCAACACGACCAGCGCCGCAACGATCATCATACTGCCATCGTCCATAATGGATAAATCAACTCAACTTTCTTTGGTCAAAGGGTGAAAAACGGACGGGCCCGCCGGATTCCAACGGCCGGAAACAGGCCCGGGGAAAGGGCCCGGAACGGGGCGGCTTTCCCGCGCATGGGCGGAGCGTCCGCCCAAAAAAATGTGCCTCCCGACGCCGGCTTCCGGCGACGGAAAGCACATTTCAATGCTTATCATAGCATATTTAGCCCATGTATTCAAGGGGCCGGGCCGGATTTGCCCACCCCTTTACAGAGGCTTTACCTGAGGATAAACTGGCTGCCGTCCCAGTCCACCGTCAGGGTTGCACCCTCGGCAAAGTCGCCGCGGATGATGGCCTTGGCCACGATGGTCTCGATGCGGCTCTGGATGAACCGCTTGATGGGACGGGCGCCGTAGACGCTGTCGTAGGCGGCGTCCAGAATGGCGTCGCAGGCGGCGGTGGTGATCTCCAGCTTGAGGTGCTTGCCCTCCTCCATCCGGCGGCGCAGGTCGTTCAGCTGCAGGTCCACAATCTTGCGGGCCTCCTCTTTGGTGAGGCTCTTGTAGTAGACGATCTCGTCCAGACGGTTGAGGAACTCGGGACGGAACTTGCTGCGCAGCAGGGCGTCGATCTGCTGGCGGGCCTCGGCGCTCAGCTCGTTGGAGCCGGAGGCGCGGCTCTGCTCCAGGTCGTTCAGGATGATGTCGCTGCCCAGGTTGGAAGTCAGGATGATGATGGTGTTCTTGAAGTCCACCGTCCGGCCCTGGCTGTCGGTGATGCGGCCATCGTCCAGCACCTGCAGCAGGATGTTGAAGACGTCGGGGTGGGCCTTTTCCACCTCGTCGAACAGCACCACGCTGTAGGGCTTGCGGCGGACGGCCTCGGTCAGCTGGCCGCCCTCCTCATAGCCCACGTATCCCGGAGGCGCGCCGATCAGGCGGCTGACGCTGAATTTCTCCATATATTCGGTCATGTCGATCCGAACCAGGTTCTTTTCGTCGTCGAACAGGCTCTCGGCCAGGGCCTTAGCCAGCTCGGTCTTGCCCACGCCGGTGGGGCCCAGGAACAGGAAGCTGCCGATGGGCCGGTTGGGGTTGGCGATGCCGGCACGGCTGCGCAGGATGGCTTCGCTCACCTTGGTGACGGCCTCGTCCTGGCCGATGACCCGCTTATGCAGCACATCGTCCAGATGGAGCAGTTTCTCCCGCTCGCCCTCCACCAGTTTCTCCACCGGAATGCCGGTCCAGCGGGCCACGATCCGGGCGATCTCCTCGTCGGTGACCCGGTCCCGCAGGAGGCTGGCCTCCTTCTTCTCGGCGGCCAGTTTTTCCTCGGCAGCCAGCTCCTTCTGGAGCTCGGGCAGGCGGCCGTATTTCAGCTCGGCGGCCTTGTTCAGGTCGTACTCCCGCTGGGCTTTCTCGATGGCGGCGTTGGTCTGCTCGATCTGCTCCCGCAGGGTCTGGACCTTGCCGATGGCGTTCTTCTCATTTTCCCACTGGGCCTTCATCTGCTTGAACTTGTCCTGCAGCTCGGCCAGCTCCCGCTCGATGTCCTTCAGCCGGCTCTGGCTCAGGGCGTCGGTCTCCTTTTTCAGGCTGACCTGCTCGATCTGCAGCTGGGTGATCTTGTGGGCCATGTCGTCCATCTCGCTGGGCATGCTGTCCATCTCGGTCTTGATCATGGCGCAGGCTTCGTCCACCAGGTCGATGGCTTTGTCGGGCAGGAAACGGTCGGTGATGTACCGGTCGCTGAGGGTGGCGGCAGCAATCAGGGCGCTGTCGTTGATCTTGACGCCGTGGAACACTTCATACCGCTCTTTCAGGCCCCGCAGGATGGAGATGGTGTCCTCCACGGTGGGTTCGTCCACCTGCACCGGCTGGAACCGGCGCTCCAGGGCGGGGTCCTTCTCGATATACTGGCGGTACTCGTCCAGGGTGGTGGCGCCGATGCAGTGCAGCTCGCCGCGGGCCAGCATGGGCTTCAGCAGGTTGCCGGCGTCCATGGCGCCGTCGGTCTTGCCGGCGCCCACAATGGTGTGCAGCTCATCGATGAAGAGGATGATTTTGCCCTCGCTCTTCTTCACCTCGTTCAGCACGCTCTTGAGACGCTCCTCGAACTCGCCGCGGTACTTGGCGCCGGCCACCAGAGCGCCCATGTCCAGGCTGAAGATGGTCCGGTCTTTCAGGTTCTCGGGCACGTCGCCCCGGACAATCCGCTGGGCCAGGCCCTCGGCGATGGCGGTTTTGCCCACGCCGGGCTCACCGATCAGGCAGGGGTTGTTCTTGGTTTTACGGGACAGGATACGGATGACGTTGCGGATCTCCTGGTCCCGGCCAATGACGGGGTCCAGCTTCTGCTTGCGGGCCAGATCCACCAGATCCTGGCCGTACTTCTGCAGGGCGTTGTAAGTCTCCTCGGGGTTGTCGGTGGTGACGCGCTGGTTGCCGCGCACCGAGCTGAGCACCTTGAGGAAACTGTCCTTGGTGATGCCGAAGGCCCGGAACAGTTCGGCGGTGTTGCTGGTGGTCTCGCTCAGCAGGCCCAGCATCAGATGCTCGACGCTGATGAACTCGTCCTTCATGGCCTTGGCCTCCCGGGCGGCGGCGCTCAGGGCTTTGTCGGCGGCCTGGGAGATATAGATTTTGTCGGGGTCACGGCCCGAGCCGGACACCCGGGGCAGGGCCGACAGCTTTTCGGCCACGGCGGCGGTGAAGCTGCCGGTGTCCACGCTCATTTTCTGGAGCAGCTGGGGGATCAGCCCGTTTTCCTGGCTGGCAATGGCCAGCAGCAGGTGTTCGGGCTCCAGGGCGTTGTGCTGGTACTCCACAGCCAGCTGCTGGGCCGCCTGGATGGCCTCGATGGTTTTCTGGGTGTATTGATTGGTATTCATAAAAGCTTCCCTCCATTCACCGGTGCGCTCGGCGCACGCGGGGGTGCAGTGATGCCGTAAAGTGGATGATTCCGCCGGCGGTGCAGCGTGACTTTGTCACTCTTGCGACGCAGCTGCTAACACGGCGGCGGGAGAAAGAAACCCGACCCCGAAGGGGCGGATGTGCAAACGAATTGAATCATGGAGCGCACCTCCTGAACGGCTTTAGCACTCTATTCTTACGACTGCTAAGAGTATATCCCTTTCCCGCCTTTCTGTCAAGGGGAAAGGGCCGGAAAACCGGATGTTCACAAAAAGTTTACGCCTGCCGGGGAGATGGACAAACATTTGGCAATCTCTGCCCCTTTTGTTGTGGGAGCATCCAAAAAGCGGCTTGTGCCCTTGTAATGTGCGGGAAAAATGTGGTATAATTACACTGACCAGATAGGTATGTGCCGCCTGGCGGGATGCAGGGCGGCGTCTTGTCTATGGATAAACACTAAACGGAGGGACGTAAGCAATGGAAACGTATGGCATTGAGAAATACGGCATCATTGGCCCCAAGGCCGTGTACCGCAACCTGACCCCTGCACAGCTGACTGAGGCTGCACTGCGCCGCGGCGAGGGCAGCCTGAGCAAGACCGGCGCCCTGGTGGTGACCACCGGCAAGTACACCGGCCGCTCGCCCAACGACAAGTTCATTGTGGACACCGAGGGTGTGCACAATGACATCGCCTGGGGCAAGGTCAACCGCCCCATCAGCCGCGAGAAGTTCGACGCCATCAAGGGCAAAGTGGCTGCCTACCTGCAGGGCCGCGAGATCTTCATCTTCGACGGCTACGCCGGCGCAGACCCCAAGTACACCAAGAAGTTCCGCATCATCAATGAGCTGGCCAGCCAGAACCTGTTCATCCACCAGCTGCTGATCCGCCCCACCGCAGAGCAGCTGGCCGAGTACGGCGAGGCTGACTACACCATGCTGGTGGCCCCCGGCTTCAAGTGCGATCCCGCTGTGGACGGCGTCAACAGCGAGGCCGCCATCATGATCGACTATGAGGCTCACCTCATCGTCATCGCCGGCAGCCAGTACAGCGGCGAGATCAAGAAGAGCGTCTTCTCCACCATGAACTACGTCATGACCAAGGAGAACGTCCTGCCCATGCACTGCTCGGCCAACATGGACCCCGAGACCCACGAGACCGCCGTCTTCTTCGGCCTGTCCGGCACCGGCAAGACCACCCTGTCTGCTGACCCCGCCCGCAAGCTGATCGGCGACGACGAGCACGGCTGGAGCCCCGACGGCATCTTCAACTTTGAGGGCGGCTGCTACGCCAAGTGCATCAACCTGAAAGAGGAGAACGAGCCCGACATCTTCCGCGCCATCAAGTTTGGTTCTCTGGTGGAGAACGTGGTCATGGACCCCGAGACCCGCGAGCTGAACTTTGACGATGACAGCCTGACCGAGAACACCCGCGTGGGCTACCCCGTGGACTACATCTCCAACGCGCAGATCCCCGGCGAGGGCGGCATCCCCAAGGTGGTCATCTTCCTGACCGCTGACGCCTTCGGTGTTCTGCCTCCGATCAGCCGCCTGAGCAAGGAAGCCGCCATGTACCACTTCGTCACCGGCTTCACTTCCAAGCTGGCCGGCACCGAGCGCGGCATCACCGAGCCCCAGCCCACCTTCTCCACCCTGTTCGGCGAGCCCTTCATGCCCATGGATCCCCAGGTCTACGCCAAGATGCTGGGCGACAAGCTGGATGCTTACGGCACCAAGGTCTACCTGGTCAACACCGGCTGGGCAGGCGGCAGCGCAGCTGCTGGCGCCAAGCGCATGAAGCTGAGCTACACCCGCGCCATGGTCTCCGCTGCTCTGAACGGCGACTTTGACAACGTGGAGTTCAAGCATCACGACGTCTTCAACGTGGACTATCCCACCAGCTGCCCCGGCGTGCCCGCCGAGATGCTGGATGCCCGCGGCATGTGGGCTGACAAGGCTGCTTACGACGAGCAGGCCAACAAGCTGGCCAAGATGTTCGAGGACAACTTCTCCAAGAAGTATCCCCACATGGCTGCTGAGATTGCCAACGCTGGCCCCAAGGCAAAGTAAGGGATTTTTCCATCCAATCTGAATCATAAAAAGCCCGCCGTCCTGGTTTTCGGGACTGAACCGCCCCATATTGTGCGGACAGTACAAAAAAGAGGCCTGCAAGGGGTAGAACAAGCGAATTAAAGACTGGCCTGGCGAAGCGAGAGCGGAGCCAGGCCAGTCTTTGTCTGGAGC